>JBMOGP010000233.1:0-4784 GCA_049318285.1 Hyphomonadaceae bacterium | reverse complement strand
AAGCTAGCTGGTATTGCAGGGCCTTGAGCCGCAAGGGATGGCAGCATGCTGCTGGCGATCGACACGGGCAACACGAATACGCTCTTCGCCGTTCATGACGGGGTGTCGTGGCGGGCGCAGTGGCGGTCGTCCACCGACATGACCAAGACGGCGGATGATTATGCCGTCTGGTTGAGCACGCTGATGGAGATCAACGGCCTCAGCCTGTCGCAGATCGACGACTGCATCATCTCGACCGTGGTGCCCCAGTCGCTGTTCAACCAGCGCAATTTTGCCCGGCGCTATCTCAAGGTCGAGCCTTTCGTGATCGGCGAAAATGTCACCCTCGGCGTGAAGGTGAACATCCCGAAGCCAAGCGAGGTCGGGGCGGACCGGCTCGTGAACGCAGTCGGTGCCCATGTTTCGTACCCGGGCAAGCCGCTGATCGTGATCGACAGCGGCACTGCGACCACGTTCGACGTCGTTGGGGCTGATGGGTCTTTTGAGGGCGGCATCATCGCTCCCGGGATCAACCTTTCGATGAAGGCGCTGCATGAGGCGGCGGCGAAACTGCCGCGCGTGGCGATCCAGAAGCCGGACCATGTGATCGGCCGCGACACAGTCGCGGCCATGCAGTCCGGCGTATTCTGGGGCTATATCGATCTGATTGATGGGCTGGTGGAACGGGTCAAGGCCGAGTATGGGCAACCCATGACCGTCATCGCCACCGGCGGCGTCGCGTCCCTGTTCGAGGGCGCAGCGCAGAACATCGATCATTTCGACGGGGACATAACCATCAAGGGGCTGCGCATTCTTTACGATCGCAACATCACAAACGCGGCGACCGAGCTCAAATGAAGGGCGCGGAACTTATCTTCGCGCCTCTCGGCGGCTGTCGCGAAATCGGGATGAACCTGAACGCCTACGCCTATGGCCCGCCCGACAACCGGCGCTGGATCATCGTCGATGTAGGCGTGACGTTTGGCGACGACACGACGCCCGGCGTCGATCTCATCATGCCGGACCCGGTCTATCTTGAGGGCTTCGCGGAAGACATCGAGGCGATCATCCTGACGCACGCGCACGAGGATCACATCGGCGCCATCGCCTGGCTTTGGCCGAAGCTGCGGGCGCCGATCTATGCGACGCCATTCACTGCGTATCTGGTGAATGAAAAACTCAAGGAGCGTGGGCTCGACCGCGAGGCCAAGGTCCACATCATGGATCTGCGCGAGAAGCGGCAGTTCGGGCCGTTCGAAGTCGAGCTGATCACGCTGACGCATTCCATCCCTGAGCCTAATGGTCTTGCGATCAGGACACCGCTCGGGATGGTGCTGCATACGGGCGACTGGAAGATCGATCCGGATCCGATCATCGGCGAGGATTTCGACCAGGCGAAAATCGAGGAGCTGGGCCGCGAGGGCATTCTCGCGATGGTCTGTGACTCGACCAACGTTTTCGAGGAAGGCGAGGCCGGCTCTGAAGGCATGGCGCGCGAGGCGCTGCGCCGTGCGGTGGCGGAGCAGACGGGGCGTGTTGCGATCACGGCGTTTGCGTCAAACGTGGCGCGCGTGCAGTCGGCGTGCGAAGCGGCGCGGGCGAATAACCGGTCAGTATGCCTGCTGGGGCGTTCGATGATCCGCGTCGTGGGCGCAGCGCAGTCGGTCGGCCTTCTGCAGGGCTTCAAGTTCATCACGCCAGATGAGGCGGCCTATCTGCCGCACGAGAACATCCTTTATCTCTGCACCGGCAGCCAGGGCGAGACCAATGCAGCGCTGGCGCGGCTTGCGCGTGGCGATCACCCTTCGGCGAAGCTGGGAGCGGACGATACGGTGATCTTTTCATCGCGCGTCATTCCAGGGAATGAGCGCTCGATTGCTGCAATCCAGAACATGCTGGCGGAGCGAAACGTCAAGCTGGTGACGGATCGCCAGTTCGACATCCACGTCTCGGGTCATCCGTGCCGTGACGAGCTGCGGCGGATGTATCTGTGGGCCAAGCCGCGGATTGCTGTGCCAGTGCATGGCGAGCGGCGCCACCTGATGGAGCATGCAAGGTTTGCGCGGTCGCTGCAGGTGCCGGAAGCGATCACGCCGGACAACGGCGATATCATCCGCCTCGCGCCTGGCCCCGTTGAAGTTATCGATCAGGTTCCCGCCGGCCGGCTCCACGTCGATGGCGAAGTGCTGACCTCCGACAAGGCGGGCGGCATGTGGGAGCGGAAGAAGATGGCGTACAATGGCCATCTCGCTGTCAGCGTCGTTATCGTGAAGGGGCGCGTCGAGGATGGGCCGATCATCGTGGCGCGAGGCTTCTCGGAGGCTGATGGGCGCCCGGCGGACGAGTCGCTCGAGCCCCTCGATGAGGCGGCGGAAAATGCGCTGCAGCAGCTCAAGCGCGGCGATTTCGAAGACGACGAGAAGATCGAGAAGATATTGACGCGCGCCGTGCGCCGCGCCGCCGAGCAGAATTTTGGCAAGCGGCCGCTGGTCGATGTCACGATACACAGGATCTAGAGCCGGAGACTGGACGCCATGAACATCGGTCGCCTCAACCATATCGGCATCGCCGTGCCGTCGATCGAGAAGGCCTTCGAGACCTATCGCAATCTCTACGGCGCGACGGAATTCGTGCAGCCCTTCGACATGCCGGCGCAGGGCGTGCGGGTGGGCTTCGTGAACCTACCGAACACGCAGCTCGAGATCATCGAGCCGCTGGGGGAGAAGTCGCCGATCATCAATTTCCTGGAAAAGAACCCGAAGGGCGGGCAGCATCATGTCTGCTTCGAGGTGCCGGATATCCATGTGGCGAAGGCCGACATGGAATCCAAGGGCGCCAAGGTGCTGGGCGAGCCGCGTGTGGGGGCGCATGGAACCCTGGTAATCTTCATACATCCAAAGGACTCGGACGGCGTACTGATAGAGTTGATGGAAACGCCGAAAGGTCACCACTAGGCCCATGGGGATATTTGAAGCCTTCGTCGTGTTCTTCATGTCGTGGTGGGTGATATTCCTGCCGACGCTGTCGGCGGGTACGCAGAGTCAGCATGAAGCCGGCGCGGTGGTTCCCGGGACGGAGAGCGGCGCCCCGGTCGGGGTTCGCTGGGGCCGGAAGATCGCCATTGCGACCGGGGGGGCGGCGCTGGTCACCTTCCTGCTATGGCTGGCGCTCCAGATGCACTGGCTGGATTTCATGGCCACAAGGTCTTAGGCCCGCCCAGGCCTAAGTCCGGCCTCATTGCGCGGGCAGGGCTTGGCGGCTATCAGCCTGAGACCGTCTGCACCCCCTTTCAGGACCGTCAATGCGCCTTTCCCGGTATTTCCTGCCTGTGCTCAAGGAAGCGCCCGCTGATGCGCAGATCGTCTCGCACCAGCTGATGCTGCGGGCGGGCATGATCAAGCAGAATGGCGCTGGCATATACTCCTGGTTGCCGCTGGGCATGCGGGTTCTGCACAAGATCGAGAAGATTGTGCGCGAGGAGCAGGAGCGCGCCGGAGCTGTCGAGCTCTTGATGCCGACGATCCAGTCGGCTGATCTCTGGCGCGAATCAGGCCGCTATGACGCTTATGGCAAGGAGATGCTGCGCATCACCGACCGCCACGAGCGCGAGATGCTTTACGGTCCGACGAACGAGGAGATGATCACGGACATCTTTCGGACCTATGTCCGCTCGTACAAGCAGCTGCCGCTCAACCTCTATCACATCCAGTGGAAATTCAGGGACGAGGTGCGTCCGCGTTTCGGCGTCATGCGTGGCCGCGAGTTCCTGATGAAGGACGCCTATTCGTTTGATGCGACGCCGGAAGCGGCGCGGCAGGCCTACTACCGGATGTTCTGCGCCTATCTGAACACGTTCAACCGGATGGGCCTGAAGGCAGTGCCGATGCGCGCCGACACCGGCCCGATCGGTGGCGACCTCAGCCATGAATTCATCGTGCTGGCAGAGACGGGCGAGAGCGCCGTGTTCTGCGACAGCGCGCTGGTCGACATGCCGCCGCCGGGCCCTGATCTCGACTTCCATCAGGACCTGCTGCCGGAAGTCGAGAAGCGCACGAAGCTGTATGCTGCGACCGAGGAGATGCATGACGCGGCGAAGTTCGAGACGGATGTGCCGGCCGAGCGACGCCTGTCGGCCCGCGGGATCGAGGTTGGTCACATCTTCTATTTCGGCACGAAGTATTCTGCGCCGATGAAGGCCGAGATCGCGACCGCGGACGGCAAGACGATCCCGGCCGAGATGGGCTCCTACGGTATTGGCGTGTCGCGTCTGGTCGGCGCGATCATCGAGGCCAGCCATGACGACAAGGGCGTGATCTGGCCGGCGGCCGTGGCCCCGTTCGAGGCGGCGGTCGTCAGCCTGCGCGCTGACGACGCGGACGTGACCCTAGTCTGCGAGCGTGCCTATGCGCAACTTCAGGCGGCTGGCGTCGATGTCCTTTACGATGACACCGCTGAGCGTCCGGGTGCGAAGTTCTCGACGATGGAATTGATCGGCGTGCCGCACCTGATCGTGGTCGGCCCCAAGGGCGTCAAGGCGGGTGTGGTCGAGTACCGCAACCGCAAGGCGGGCAGCAGCGAGGAAATGACGCTGGAAGCTGCGCTGAACCGCTATCTTGCCGGCCGGAAGGCATAAGCCAGATGAGCGCGGTCAAGGATCAACGGGTCGTCGAACGGCCCTTCGGCCCCTTCGAGCGCATGCTGGCGCTGCGCTATCTGGGCGCCAAGCGCGAGCATGGCGGCCTGGCGTTCATCTCAGTTGTGTCGGTTGTCGGCATCACGCTGGGCGTGTGGGCGCTGATCCTCAC
>JBMOGP010000232.1:0-4786 GCA_049318285.1 Hyphomonadaceae bacterium | reverse complement strand
ATGGCGCTGGAGGTGCGTGATGTGACCTGGCGCATCTTTGACTTTGCCGAGAAGGGTGAGCGGCTGTTTGTTGAGGGGGTCGATGAGTATGTGTCGACAGCCGGCCACCTCGTCTCTGCGCCCTATGCGGGGGTTGTCGAGTTCCGCGACGGGAAAATCATCGGCCTGCGCGAATACTTCGACATTGCGTCCGTGAATGCGCTCAAGGCAGGTGACCCCATGAAGGAACACGTGCGGGCCATGATCGCGCGTGAGGCTGTCAGTTAGAGCTCGGCTGAAGAGACCGGAACGCCAAGCAACGCACGTCCGGTCAATTCATAGGTTGCAGGCGCAATCATGATATGGGCGGTCATTGCCTGAGCATCGGCAAGACGGCGGTTCAGCGAGTCCGCTGTGAAAACGCTCGCGCCGCCTCCAAGATCCTGCACCGTCCTTACCACTTCGGCCGCAGTGCGGGTCATGTGCGTGGCCGCCAGCCTGAGCCTCGCGCGTTGCTCCAGCGGAATCGCGGCGTTGCGTTGCGCTTGCGCCCACGCCGCGTCGATCTCTGCAAACAGGAATGCGCGCGCCGCCTTCAACCGTGCGGTGGCGTCTGCATAGGCCAACTGAACTGCGCCGCGATCGCTGAGTGTTCGGCCGTTTGGCTGACGCTTGGCAGAGGCAAGGGCGGCGAACTCCCGCAGCGCGGCAGTGGCGTTGCCGCTGGCCGCCGCAGCTATGCCGATTGCGAGAAGGCCGAAGATAGGGAAAGCGTACAGGGGGGTCCTGATCCTGGGCTTGTCCGTGACGAGGGAAACCGAGCGGGATCGCGGCACGATCACCTCGCGGACCGCCATGTCGCCGCTGCCAGTGCCGCGAAGTCCAGAGGTGTGCCAGGTGTCGATGAATGTCACGTCGCTTGCCGGGAACAGCATCATCCGATGATCAGGGATCCTGTCCGTGAGCATGCGTGGCGAGCCATTCTCATGAACAGCACAGCCGCCGCACAGCCATGTCGCATTCTGCCCGCCGCTGTTCCATTTCCACTGCCCCGACACACGGTATGAATCGCCCTCGAGCGTCGCATGGCCCGTTGGCGCGTAGACGCCTGCGAAAATCAAGTCCGGATCGGGGAAGATCGAACCTGCCACATCTGGATCCAGATAGGCGCCAAACGCGCCGGTGGTTGCGCTGATGGTCACGCACCATGCAGCGGAAGCGTCCGCTTCAGCCAGAGCCTCAATTGTCTCAACGACGACGCGAGGCTCGGCTTCGAGGCCGCCGTGCTCACGCGGCATGCAGAGGCGATAGAACTGCGCTTCGCGAAAGCTGGTGGCCAACGAATCCGGAAGGCGGCGCAGGCTGTCCATCTCCGGGCGTGCTGCGATGATTCTGGTTTCCAGTGCCCGAGCCTGCGAGACGAGGTCGCTCATCCCTTGAGCCTCCAGAGCCCGGCGAGATTGTTGCGCTGCATGTCCGATGAGCCTCCGACGATAGGCATGCCGAGCAGGTCGCGCACATTACGGTCGATGTCGTATGCATCGGACAGGGCGTAAGCGCCCATCACCTGCTGGCAGGCGAGGGCGATTTCGACGCCTGTGTCGGCGATGAACAGTTTCGCCATCGATGTTTCGACGCCGCACGGCTTGCCATCATTCGCAAGATGGGCGGCGTGATAGAGCATGTGCCGGCACGCTTCGAGTTTCGTTCGCGCCGTGACGAGGCGATGCGCAACGGCCTGGTGCCCCGCAATAGCCTTTCCGAACTGAACCCGCTCCTGCGCGTACGTCCATGCTTCGTCCAGCGCGGCTTGCGCGAACCCGAATGTACACGCGGCAACCTCAAGCTTCTCGACATCCAGCGCGCGGCCGGCGAGCATGCTCCATGCCTTGTTGAGGTTATCGGGACCGCCGACAATCGCATCGAGTGGTACGCGAACATCGTCGAAATGAACGTCGCTGGAGGCTGTGTAGCGCAGGTTAACATGCTCGATCGGCGTCGTGGAGACGCCCTTTGCCTTGCCAGGGATCAGCACGAAGGTCAGGGCTTCGCGTCGCGGGGCTTCAGGCGCCGTGTTGATCAGGCAATAAATGTAGTCCGCCCAGTCCGCGCCAGTGCACCAGCGCTTGGCGCCGTTGATGACCAGCGAGCCTCCTTCGATGCGGCCGCGGGTCTTCACGCTGGAAAGGTCGCCGCCAACATCGGGTTCGGAGAGTCCATAGGCAAAGAGCAACTCGCCGCGCGCCAACTTCGGAAGTAATGCGTCCTTCTGCGCAGGCGAACCGTTCTCCGACATGTTCATGCCGCCATAGAAGGCGCAGTGGATGAAGGGACCAGCGAGGAATGGGCCGGCGCGGGCAAGCTCTTCAATCACTGCAACGGCGGCGACGATGTCCTGACCAAGCCCACCATGCTCCTCAGGAATGGTCAGGCCGCAGACGCCCATATCGCAGAGCTCGCGAAAGAGGTCGCGCGGCCAGTCATGCGCCTTGTCCCAGGCGCGACGCTTCTCGCGCGGCGACCTCTCGGCGACAAAGCGGCGGAGCTGGTTACGAAGGGCCGTGACATGCTCGGGTTCGGGAAGCGTGTTTGCAATCATCACTCACCGGTCAGGTTGGGCGGCCGCTTTTCGACAAAGGCTGCGACGGCTTCGCGGCGGTCGGCCAGCGAGTTGGACAGAAGTTCGTAAGCCATCGCCGCGTCGAGCAATTGGGCCGCCAGTGCGCGGAGCGGGATGTTGGCGGTTGTCTTTGTCCAGCGCACAGCCCATCTGGGGTTGGCAAGGATCCTGTCTGCAACTTCCGCCACCTTGCTGTCGAGTTGCTCGTGCGCAACCACATGATTGATCAGGCCGAGGTGCAGGGCGCGCTCGGCCGTCAGCATCTCTCCCGTCATGAGTAGTTCCTTGGCGCGGGCGAAGCCGATCAGCTGCGGCCAGATGATGGCGCCGCCATCTCCGGCGACGAGCCCGACCTTGACGTGGGGGTCGCCGATGACCGCCCTATCGGATGCGATGATGACATCACACATCAACGCGATCGTCGCGCCCAGTCCGGCTGCGGCGCCGTTGAGCCTGCACAGGATCGGCTTTTCGAGTTCCAGCAGGGACGTGATGATACGCTTTGCTTCAGGGCCGAGCGCGCGGAATGACGCCGGGTTCTCGATATGGGTCTTGAACCATGCCGTGTCGCCCCCGGCGCAGAATGCGCGGCCCGCGCCGGTGAGCACGATGAGATCGCTTGCCGGGTCGTCCTGAGCGTCGAGGAAGATGCGTGACAACTCGTGATGCATTTCGCCATCCACCGCGTTGACTGGATTGGGCGCTGTCAGCGTCAATGTCAGAATGCGCTCGCTTCGCGTTGCGACGATGCGTTCATAGCGGGTGAAGTCAGGCGCCATGGTGTAAGTCCGTGCTCAACCTGTTTCCCCGCCAATCTCGATGATACGCCGCCCGAAGCTATCGCTGGCAAACAGATCGATGAAGGCCTGGGGAGCTGATTCAAGTCCCTGGTAGCGATGTTCGCGCACCTTGACCTCACCGCGCTCGATCATGCCGCCAAGTTCCTCCTGCGCCGCCGGGAAGCCCTTGAGATCATCGAATACGACAAGCCCCTCCATTCGCAACCTGCTCGCAATGAAATAGCGGGTATTGGTGATGCCGGGAACATCGGCGGCGGCCGCGTTGTAGTCAGCCAGCTGACCCGAGATGACGATGCGGCCTCCCGGCCGAAGGAGAGGTATGACGCTGTCGATCATCGCATTGCCGACATTGTCGAAGAGGACGTCATAGCCATCGGGGCTCGCCGCCTTCAGGTCAGCAACGAGATCGGTCGTCGTCTTGTAGTCGACGATCACATCCAGCTTCGCTTCATCGCGTAGCCATGCAGCCTTGTCTGCGCCGCTCGCCGTGCCCACCACGCGAGACGCACCAAGGCTGCGCGCGATCTGCGCAGCAGTCGCACCCACCGGTCCAGCCGCAGACGTGACCAGAACCCTATCTCCCGGCTTCATGGCGGCGACACGCTTCAGGCCGAACCATGCTGTCATTCCGGGGACGCCAAGCACGCCGATCCAGTACGAGAGCGGGAGGCGCTTGTGAGGAATCTTCTGGATGTAGCCGCGTCCCGGGAAGATTGCGTGCTCAGCCCAGCCGCCGCCGCTTGCTACGATATCGCCGACGACGAAACGAGGATTGGCGCTCTCGATGACCTCGCCTATGGCAAACCCATCGATCGGGTCGCCAATCCGCAGAGGTGGCGCGTAGCTGGCGCCAGAAGAGAGACGCGAGCGCGTTCCCGGGTCGGCCGAGCAGTAGAGCGTCCGCGTCAGGACATGTCCTTCCGAGAGAGGCGGTAGCGCGACTTCCTCGACCCGAAATGTTCCATGCGTTGGCCGGCCGACGGCCTGGGCGGCCAGGACGATGCGGCGTGAAGTCTGTGGACGTTGCGTCATGCTGAGTTTTGGTCCTGGGCGCGACACTGCTGGTAGGGAGGCAGGCTGGACTCCCGTTGCTGCGAAGTCTACCCGCCGCGACGCCTGGCGCGAAGCGACGGCCACCTTCAACACAGTCCCTCACAGCGGATCGACGGGTAGCGCATGGGATGCCCGATCGTGAACCTGCGTTCGGCTCTGCTCACGGGCTTTTGGGTCCGCACCCCCGCGGCCTGTTGCGATCAGCGTTCGGCCTCGAACGCCCCTGCCGAGGGTGAGGCGATCATCAACGCTCCGCGGCCGGGGCCAAACGCACTTACGACCGCGGAGCTGTCACGTTGCGTGCGACTACGGATCAGGCGCGTTCTGGATCTGG
>JBMOGP010000231.1:0-4790 GCA_049318285.1 Hyphomonadaceae bacterium | reverse complement strand
CGAACCCGATCACCAGCCCGTCGAAGAACGCGCCACGATGCACCGCGATGACCGGTGCCGGTTGCGCCGGATCGACCACCGGCTGCGTCCTGAAAGACCGGATCAGCGCCAGGACGCCGATCAGCGCCAGATACCCCGCCCCCGTCCACTTCAGGATGAAGAAGAGCAGCTCGGAGGTCGAAATCAGAACGCCAAGCCCAAGCAGCGTCAGCGCGAAATACACGACATTGGCGACCTGTATTCCCAGCCCCGCCATCATGCCAGCGCGATGCCCGCGCAGCGCCGCTTGCGACATGATGAACATCACGTTCGGGCCCGGCGCGAGACTGACCAGCGTGGTCAGCCCGATGAACAACAGGAGATTGTCGGGCATCTAGGCTTTCTTCTTACCGCCGTGTTCGGCCCGCCACATCGGGGATGTGGAAGGACGCACACGGCGCCGTCAAGCCCTCAACACCCTTCCGGCAACCGCATCCAGCTGCACCGCCAGCGCCGGATCGCGATGCTGCGGCGCGGTTATGATCGCATGGTCGAGGCAGGTGTCGATCCCGTCCGGATCAGGCGTCCGTGGCCCCGCGGCCATCCGCTTCGCCATCCGCGAAACCAGCGCAGCCGCGCGCTCTGCATTGCCATGCAGAACCTTCAGCACGTCCGTAACGGAAACTGCAGCCACCTCCTCACGCCAGCAGTCGTAGTCCGTCACCATCGCCACTGTTGCGTAGGGCAGTTCCGCCTCACGCGCCAGCTTGGCCTCCGGCATATTGGTCATGCCGATCACCGAACACCCCCACGAACGGTAAAGCTTCGATTCCGCCAGCGAGGAGAACTGCGGCCCCTCCATCGCGAGATAGGTCCCGCCTCGGTGCGTCTTCACCCCCAGCATCGCGCTCTCTTCCGACGCCATCCCGGCGAGCCGCGATGAGACAGGATGGGCCATGGACACATGCGCCACCAGGCCAGCGCCAAAGAAACTTTTCTCACGCGCGAATGTCCTGTCGATGAACTGATCGACCAGAACGAAATCGCCCGGCGCTATCTCCTCCTTCAACGAACCACACGCCGAGAGGGAAATGATATCCGTCACGCCCGCGCGCTTCATAACATCGATGTTGGCGCGATAGTTCAGCTGCGTCGGCCCCAGCCTGTGCCCGCGCCCGTGACGCGGCATGAACACCACGTCTACACCGTGCAGCTGGCCGCGAAATACCTGGTCCGACGGCGCGCCCCAGGGCGACGTGATGGTTTCCCAACGCCCCCCTTCAATGCCGGGAACGTTATAGAGGCCCGAGCCGCCGATGACGCCGAGAACCCAGTTGCTCATGCCCGATACCTGTAAACAACATCATGCTGGCTTCACTCTAAAGCCGCGAACCATCCGGGCCAGCGGGGATACGTCCTCGGTGGGCAGATCATTTCGTATTCGATTTGAAGGGGCGCAGCGATCCGGGATCCGTCCGCTCAACAGCCCCGAAGAGCGGCGCGGATCCCGGAATACGCTTCGCAGCGTACGAGCACTTTTGGTGCACTCCCGGCGTATCAACCGCAATATTCAAAACGGGCGCAGATCGATTCCATTCTGAAGCGTGGTTTTTTCATCGCGCTCGATGATTGCATCTGCAAATGATCGCGGCGCATCACGTCCGTTCGTTGTCCGCAATTCCTGTCTCAGGATAGCCCACGGCGCGCCGTCTCGCTGTGCAGGTTCCCGATGTGAGCCCACACATCGATTCCGATCGGGCTTCTGCAGCCTTCAATGCCCTCGGTAGGCCTGCGGATCAGGTTCCGCTCGTGCGCCCTTTTCGCATCCAGCAGGGGCGGGTTCTCCGGTCTCGGCAGCCCAAGGAAGCGTGCAATGTCATGGATGACTTTAGCAGGGTAGACGAGCATGTCTTCGAAACGTCGGCGCAAAACCCGCATTCTGCCCGCCGCCCACGCCTGTCGATATTCGTCCGACCGCCCCGCGACACTGCGGCCATCGATGGAATCGTCGATGGGCGCCCGCCTTGGTATGCTGCGACAACGATCCACAGGATCGTCAGCGAAGCCCGGGATGAAGCACAAGCTGCACGGCCAACTCGCCGGGCGCGGGTTCGCAAGGTTGCCGCTTGTGAGTCCTGACGAAGTAGAATTCGGGGTCGGCGTCCGGCGCTGCGGCGTCAATAGGCTCCCGTGTGGACTGAAAAGCATCCGCCGCTCGGGGGCATCCGGCAAGTTGCAAGGGACGACGGCGACTTCGCAGCCGCTTCCGACTTCAGTCCCTCCGACATGCGCTCCTCGGCGTTGGAGTCTGCCGCCTTTTACGGCCAGATAAATCTGACAGTGCTGTGCAGAAACGCCACGCCGCATCCCGCATTGGTCACCTGAAAGACGATCACGACGCACTCAATTCACCGGGGCCTAGCCCGTGACCAGGTAACTTTCCGCCCCGCACTGCTTGATGATCTGGGGCACAACGACCGACAGCTTGTTCCCGAGTTCCGGCGGCAATTCCGCGATCCGATCGGCGGTCTCGATATCCTCACCCTGCGCACCCAGCACCACGATCTCGAGCAGCTCGCGGTCCAATCGCTCGACCGATGTCTTGCCCAGACAGGCGCAGACGTCCTCGGCCCCACCGCCCGCGATGCACTGCGCCTCGATCACCTTGCGGCTCTGCTCGTTCTCGCTGCTGCACGCGCCAAGCGCGATGACCGCGAGTGCGAGGGCAATCCGTCGAGGAAGCGATGCTGCAAAGCGCCTCATGGCGGACGTCAACCTGTCTGAGAAAATCGAATCGCTGTTTCTATCCCGCCTGCGCACCACGCTCAACGCCAATCGCCTGCTGCGGCTAGTTCGGCGCAGCGCACGCCAGCTGGGCCTCGGCAATCAGGCTTGGCTGGTGCAGCAGGTCTCCGGGCGGCAGCGTCACCATGATCGCGTCCGCCTCGTCTTCCTTGCCCTGTGCCTGCAGCAGGAAGGCCCGCTGCACCTCCTCGCTGACCGAGCCGTCGGCCACCAGCGCATCGATCTTGGTCGCCCGACACTCGCACACAGCAGCGGCGTCCCCGGCCGAAACGCAGGCCTTGGTGAGCGCCACATGCGCCTCACTGGGCGGCACCGTGGCCTCGCCACACCCCGCCATCACGACCACACCCGCCAGCGCCAGCCACTTCATCGATTCATCCTCTTTGCCCCCCCTTAGCATCCCCCGCACATCCGCAAACCCTCCAACCTGCAGGACGAGCCGGAACCGCCTTCGGCGAGGAACGACTTTCTTCTCCCGGTGAGGAGGAGTTCTCCCTCGCCGAAGGGGCGGAGGGGCCAGCTGCGCAGCGGGCGGATGCGAGGGGTTGGCGCAAACACCGACGCAAGATCGGCCCTGGCGCCTATGGCCCCATGGTCGGCCACCTCAGGGCTCGCGCGCGGCTGAGAAGGACTGCGCGCGCCTTCTAGAGACGCACAGGCGTCAGCGACCTTATTGTCCGCACCACGCCATCTGAAGAAGACATCATCATCGTGTATGTCTCCACCACCGTGCGCCTGCGCACTGCACCATCGAGCAGGGTGCCCTTGGTGACGCCCGTCGCCGCAAAGATCACATCGCCCGACACAAGATCACCGATCTCGTATCGCCGCCCGGGATCCTTCAGCCCCGCCCGCTGCGCCTGGATCTTTTCCGCCTCGCTGCGAAACACAAACCGCGCCTGTATCTGCCCGCCGACACAGCGCAGCGCCGCCGCAGCGAGTACGCCCTCTGGCGCCTTGCCCTGGCCGACATACATGTCGATCCCCGTCTCCGGCATCGCCGTATTGATCACACCGGCGACATCGCCATCGGGAATCAGATTGATCCGCGCACCGGCCCTGCGCAGATCAGCGATGATCTTCTCGTGCCGCGGCCGGTCCAGAACGCATGCTGTTATCTCGCGCACATCGACGCCCTTGGCGCGCGCCAGCCGGATCGCATTCTCGCCTGCGTCGGCATACAGATCGACAACGCCGTTCTCGTATCCAGGACCGATCGCGAGCTTTTCCATGTAGAGATCAGGCACCTGCAGCAACCCATCACGCGGCGCCGCCGCAATCACCGCAAGCGCATTCGGCATCGCCTTCGCCGTCAGCGTCGTGCCTTCCAGCGCCTCAAGCGCAACATCGAGCTCGAGCCCCTTGCCTGTACCAACCATCGCGCCGACATTGAGCATGTCCCCATCGGCCTCGCCGACGACGACGCGACCTGAGAACTCGATCGCGCCCAGCGCCTCGCGCATAGCGGCCACTGCCGCACGCTCCGCCCCGATCTCATCTCCGCGACCGACCCAACCTTCCGCCGCTGTCGCAGCAGCGATTGTCGCACCGGCCATCGCAAAGCCGAGCGCAGAGCAGGACGTTATCATCTTACCCATATGGCCTCCTGCCGCGAATCAACTTCGACAGGCATACGCTCCACGGGGTCAGCACCCAAGCAGAAATCCTGTTTCCGGGACCCCTGCCTGATGCTGCGCTGCACTCTGAAGCAGGCGCTAGTTGGCCGTGATCTGCCCGCGAATTTCGCCGCCACGGTTCGCGGCAGTGTGGACGTTGACGTAGTACTTGCCTGCCGCCAGTTCGGCTGCCTGCACATCGGTCAACGTCACCGTACCGGCGATCGGGCTGGTTGCAGAGGGGAAGGGCACCACCGGCCCCGCATTGGCGCCCGGCTCTGCCGGACCGTGAATATGCGCAGCCATCGCCGGTCCCGTCAGCCCTTCATAGGTCACCGTGTAGCTCAGCGCCTTGGTCGCCGGATCATAGGTGAACGTACCTGCGCCCTT
>JBMOGP010000230.1:0-4803 GCA_049318285.1 Hyphomonadaceae bacterium | reverse complement strand
TGGTGGAGTCTGGCCTTTACGGCTCGAACCGGGCCGAGGTTGCGCGCAACATCATTCTCCAGCACCTCCAGGACCTCTGGAAGTCCGGCAAGCTTCCCGGCTAAGCCGGAACGCATCGTCCATCCATAAGGCAAGCCTTGTAAAAAGGGCCTTCTCAGCAGGCTTTAAGGCCCCGTTAACTATTCGCGTCCAATCGTTCCTCCCAGCCGCCTTGAGCTGCTAAAAGCAGCTGTCAGCGGCAATCCGGCGGAGGAGGACGCGCCCATGGACACGACGACTGCCGACCCGATTGATTTCTGCCCCGCTGCCGCCTGCGCGGCCGCCATCGTCCGGATCGAAGGTTTTGTTGACGATGTCGCCCGCCTGATGGACGAGGCGCCGCGCGGCCGCTCGCCCGATCTGGTGGCGCAGCTGGAAGCCATTTCGTGCGAACTGATCATGGCCGCGGACGAAGCGCGTGACCGGCTTGCCGGGGTGCAGGCCGTTTCTGCGGCGGGCGCAATGGCGCAGCTGCTCGCCGCGATCCGTGATGTGCGAACACGCGACGATGGGGAGGTAAGACGCGCGAAGGACCTGGAGGCAAAAGCGGTGCGCTTCCTCGCAAGCGCTGACCTCTACGACGCAGGTTTCGCAAAGGCCCTCAGCGGCACGAAGTTGGGCGGACGGCTGCATCGTGGACCGCGGCTTGCCGTCAGGCAGGCCTGACGTCCACGAGCGCGTCTCGCTTGTTGATCGCGATCAAGTCCACACGCGCCATTTGGCGGATGGTCTGGCTACCGGACACATTCTGGGAGGCCGACGATGCATGTAGCTCGCTTGTTGCTATCAACCCTGACAGCGGCGATGTCGCTCGCCGCCTGTGCGCCAGCGACGGATAAAGCACCCGCGGCGGCGCCAACGCCACCGCCGCAGGCGTCAGTGCGCGAGATCAACCTGCCCGTCAGCATCAATGCGGTGATGGTTGCACTCGTCGACCATGCATCGGAGCCGATCTGGCTGGACGCCTACCGGCCGCCGACAACAGAGGCAGGCTGGCGAGAGGCCGAGCATCACGCCTATCAGTCAGCGCTATCGGGCAAGACCATCCAGCTTGCCGGTACAGGCCCGAACGATTCCGAGTGGGTCCGTGATCCGGAATGGATCAGGATGGCGGACGAAATGAGCAATTCGGGTATGGACGCGCTGTCGGCGGTCAAGGCGCGGAACATCGATCAGCTGACAGCCGCCGGCGATCGCCTGGTTGCATCGTGCAATGCATGTCACGTGGCGTTCAAGCCAGACCTGCCGAGCATGGGACTCTACAAGTCGCCCGACTATCCGCCGCCGCAGCCATAGCGCCCTGACCGGGGCTACCCGGCCAGCCGCGCCATCTCTGCATCCGAGATCTCGTAATTGCCGTAGACGTTCTGCACGTCGTCGCAGTCCTCGAGCTCTTCGAGCATCTTCATGAGCTTGTCGGCATTCTCGCCTTCGACCTGCACCGTGTTGACGGGTTTCCAGATCAGGGCGGTCGATGTTGCGACCGTCTTGATCTTGCCCTCCAGCGCCGACGCCACCTCTGCAAGATCGGCGCGCGCCGTATAGATGTAGTGGCCCTCTTCGTCGCTCGACACGTCGGATGCACCGGCATCCAGCGCGGCCTCCATGATCGCGTCTTCTGTACCCGCGCTCAGGGGATAGACGATCTCGCCGACATGTTCGAAGCCCGACGAAACGGCGCCTGTCTGACCGAGATTCCCACCATGATGCGTGAACGCCGTGCGCACGTCCGTCGCCGCCCGGTTCTTGTTGTCGGTCGAGCACTCGACGATCAGGCCAACGCCACCGGGCGCAAAGCCCTCATAGCGGATCGCCTCGTAGTTCGTGGCGTCGCCGCCAGCACCCTTGTCGATCGCCCGCTGGATGTTGTCCTTCGGCATCGACGCCGCCTTGGCGTTGTTCACCGCAAGGCGCAGGCGCGGATTGAAGTTCACGTCCGCCATGCCGCTCTTGGCGGCCACCGTGATCTCTTTCGCCAGCTTGGAGAACAGCTTGGCCTTGGCCTTGTCGGCCTTTCCCTTGCGGTGCTGGATGTTGGCCCATTTGCTGTGGCCGGCCATGGGGTATCTCTCGAATGAGGATGGAGTGGCCGACCGGATACCCCACCGCCCCGGACCGACGCAAGCGTTTGGGCGTCCCTGCCATAATGGCCTGCGCACGATCAGGGCGATCCGCCACCCCGCACCAGGTATATCGGATCGAAAGCTGAAAGCCCCATGGCGGCCGCAAGGCGCCTTCTTGGGGAGTTCGCAAAAAGTCGGCTGCGGGTTTACACCTGCCGCCACAAATGCTCTCGACCAGACCGATGCAAGACCGGACCCTCCTCCCACGAGATTGACATCATGACTGACGCCGCCCCCTTCGCAACCGATCCCGTCGCAGACCTGGTCGCCCTGCTCGACCTCGAACGGATCGAGGTGAACCTGTTTCGCGGCCATTCGCCCGACGATGGCGTGAAGCGCGTGTTCGGCGGCCAGGTGATCGCGCAGGCGCTGGTGGCCGCCTACCGAACCGTCGAAAACCGCGTCTGCCACAGCCTGCACGCCTACTTCATCCGCCCGGGCGATCCCACCGTGCCGATCCTCTACGAGGTCGACCGCGCGCGCGATGGCAAGAGCTTCACCACCCGGCGCGTCACCGCCGTCCAGCATGGCGAGCAGATCTTCAACCTCGCCGCCTCCTTCCAGGTCCCCGAGGAAGGCTTCACTCACCAGTCGCCCATGCCCGCCGTGAAGATGCCGGCCGAACTGAAGTCCGAAGACGAACTCCGTGCCATGGCGAAGGACCACATCCCCAAGGAGTTCCAGAAGCAGTTCGCGCGTCCTCGCCCGATCGAACTCAAGCCCGTCGATCCGCGCCAGATGATCTCGCCGGCGAAGACCGAACCGAAGAAGCAGATGTGGATGAAGGTGCGCGGCGCCGTGGACCGGAACAACTTCGCCCTGCAGCAATGCCTGCTCGCCTACGCCTCCGACATGGGCATCCTCGACACAGCCACCAAGCCGCACGGCGTCAACTGGTTCACCGGCGGCGTGCAGATGGCGAGCCTGGACCACTCGATGTGGTTCCACGAGCCGTTCGACATCTCGAACTGGCTTCTCTACGCGATGGACTCACCCTCCGCCTCCGGCGCACGCGGCTTCAACCGCGGTGAGGTCTTCACGGAGGCAGGCCAGCTGGTCGCCTCGGTCACGCAGGAGGGCCTGATGCGGCCGCGCGAAGCGAAGTTCAAGAACTAGCCGCAAGATCGGCAAGCCCGCCCGGCAACTCATTTCCACTGCGCAATCATTCCTTAAACGCTGCAACCGAGCTTGGCCTAAGGCCTCGCGCATGGTTTGACTCACAAAACGGGGCGTACGGAGACCGTAATGATGCGCGTGACCGCGGCCCTCTTGCTATTTGCGGTGCTGGGTGCCTGTAGCGCCGCGCCCTCCGATCCCAGCGCCGACACTGCGATGGTGACGCCTACGACCGCCGGGCTGACCTCAGGCCCGGGTGAAACCCAGCCGCCGGCACCCGACATAGCCGCCGAGCCGGCGCCTGCCGCGGAAGAGCCCGCGCCCGAAGCGCCGGTAGAACCAGCCGTGTCCCACCTCGCGCTCAAATACCTGATCGGCGACGTCGATCCCGCCGGCGATCCGAAATTCGCACGTATCCCCGAGAAATACATCGGCGGCTCACGCGTCTGGGGCCACAAGGACGCCGTCGACGCCTTCGTGCGCATGGCCGAAGACGCTGAGCAAAATGGCTACAAGCTCAAGATCGTCTCCGCCTTCCGTTCCTTCTCCGACCAGAAGCAGATCTGGGAAGGCAAGTGGACCGGCAAGACGCTGGTCGGCGGCAAGAAGCTCAACAAGTCCCTGGCGGATCCCGCAGCGCGCGCGAAGAAGATCCTGGAATTCTCCTCCATGCCCGGCACCTCGCGTCATCACTGGGGCACCGACTTCGATTTCAACAGCCTCGAGAACAGCTACTTCACGAACAACAGGGACGGCCGCCGCATATACGACTGGCTGGTCAACCACGCCGCCAATTACGGCTTCTGCCAAGTCTACACCTCCAAGACGGGCGAGGGCGCGCGCCCCACCGGCTACGAAGAAGAGAAATGGCACTGGTCATACGCGCCCTTATCGTCCTGGTATCTCAGGCAATACCCGATCGACGTCGGCTATGAACGCCTTACCGGCTTCCTTGGTTCCGAGACCGCGCAGCAGATCGACGTGATCCCAAACTACGTTCAGGGCATCAATCCGGAGTGCATGCAGTAGGCGATAAGCGCTTGCGTTTCGGCGTTTCTATCTGACAGCCTGCGCACGCGGAGCGGACAGTTTTCCGGCAGTTGAGAGAGAACGCAATTGCCAGCAGCGAACGCCTCGCATCGACGTTGATGCGGACCTATCTCCCCACCACCGGGTCGGCAATCGCCGCGACGATGTGCGCCGAACTTGCCGTCGGCGCCGGCAAGTCCGCCGTCTGGCAAGCGGCGGCGCCAAGCAAGGCCGCCAGCGCCAGCGAACGCATCAGTGTGTTTCGGATGTGGACGTCCTCCCAACCGCCGCACCGCCGGCGGCGTTACAGAAAGAAGTAGCTGAAGGACAGGCGGGCGACAAATCCGAGGTCGCGAGATCGTCTATCGGTGGCGAAGAGGAACGACCTGGCTCAAACGCCCACCCAAGCGGATTGGCTCGACGCGAACGGCAAGCCCCGTCCTGTCGTCAGACTCGATATAGACGCCGCACATGGTTGCAGGCCCCTCAGCCGGCG
>JBMOGP010000229.1:0-4804 GCA_049318285.1 Hyphomonadaceae bacterium | reverse complement strand
ACCCAATCCCACAGGCACGAAGACATTGGATGGCGACCAGTGCTGGAAACACTGTGAGGTGAGGCATGCGTGGTCGGTCAATCGGGCAAGCCGCCGTGCTCTCGTTGATGGAAGTGTTGCGGCTGTCATCTGCCGGATCCAAGTGGCGCAAGTTGGCGTCGGCATCACTTTTGGGTCTGGTCTCGTCATACCGCTCCCCGCGACATGCCTAGGGCGATCTCATCCAGAACATGCAGGGCGAGTTCAATGTGATCGGCTTCAACGACAAGGGGGGGAAGAAGGCGCAGGACATTCTCGCCAGCTGTGTGGCAGAGGAGTCCGCGCTCAAAAGCCGCCGCCACAACATCGCTATTCTTGCGTAGGCAGCTAAGGCCGAACAGAAGGCCGCGTCCCCGAACGCCACTGAAGACATCCGGGTAGCGTTCCACAAGCTGGCGACCTCCAGCTTGGAGCTGCTCGCCCAATTGCACCACTCGATCTAGGAAACCGGGACGCAGCACAACATCAAGCACAACGCAACCAGCCGCCATGGCGAGCGGATTGCCGCCAAAGGTCGATCCATGGCTTCCGGGACCGATCCTTAAGGCCACCCTGCCTGACACCAACACGGCGCCGATCGGCACACCGCCTCCCAGCCCCTTTGCGAGCATCATGATGTCGGGCGTCAGCCCCAGCTGCTCATAGGCGAACAGCGAGCCGGTCCGGCCGACGCCGCTCTGCACCTCGTCGAGAATCAAGAGAGCGCCCGTCCGCTCCCGCGCCGCCTCGACCGCGCGCACAAACTCCGGGGTGATCGGCCTCAAGCCGCCTTCGGCCTGAATCGGCTCGAACATGATGGCCGCCGTCCGGTCGGTGACGGCTGCCTCGAGCGCATGCACGTCGTTCGCGGGGATTTGATCGAAGCCCTCGAGAAGCGGCGCGAAGCCGCGCGCGTACTCGGCGTTGCCGGTTGCCGCCAGCGCGCCCATGGTCCTCCCATGGAAAGCCCCGGTCAGCGTCACGATCCGGTTGCGCTCCGGCCGCCCTTCCTCAAACCAGGTTCGTCTCGCGAGCTTGATCGCCCCCTCGGCGGCTTCTGCGCCCGAATTGCAGAAGTAGGCGGCCTCGGCGAAGCTCGCCTCGCGAAGCCGGTCCGCCAGGGCCTCCTGCTCGGCGACGCGATAGAGATTGGAGACGTGGATCAGCCGCGACACCTGCCGTCCGATGGCGGCGACCAACTCGGGATGGGCGTGGCCAAGGCTGTTGACGGCGATGCCGGACACGAAATCGAGGTAACGCCGGCCATCGGAGGCGTGGAGCCAAGGCCCTTCGCCGTGCGTGAAGGCGATGTCAGCCCGATGGTGTGTCCGCATCAGGCCAGGCGGAAAGATTTTTTCCATTGCGGATTGTCCTAGCAAAAAGGGTTCATTGAGCGCGGGCGCGGCGAGACGCCTCAGCTACGACGCAAAGAAGCTCCCACATGAAGGTTGCTCCTGTGAGGGTGGTCAGCCCGGACGGATCAAGCATGGGCGCCACCTCGACAACGTCGGCGCCAACGACGTCAAGGCCGGTCAAGCCCCGCACCATGATCTGCGCATCCAGGGTCATCAGTCCGCCGATCTCCGGCGTACCCGTCCCCGGCGCGTAAGCTGGATCGAGACAATCAATGTCGAAGGTGACGTAAGCCGATCCGTCGCCAACGCGTCGCCGGATTTCCTCGACGAGCCGGTGAGGCCCAAGTTCGCGCGCCTCCTCGGCGAAAACCAGCCGAAATCCTTGTTCGCGCGTCCAGTCCAGCGCATCGGCGGCGTAGGAACCTCCCCGCAGGCCGACCGTGATCGATCGTGCGGGGTCAATCAGACCTTCCTCAGAGGCCCTGCGAAAAGGGGTGCCATGACCAAGCGGGGAAACGCCAAACTGACGGTCCACCGTGTCGGAATGCGCGTCGAACTGCACCAGCGCTACCGGCGCTACCGCGTGCAGGCCGCGCAGGATCGGCAACGTCGTCAGATGGTCGCCCCCCGCAGTGACCGGCCGGACGCCTTGGCTCCGCAGCGACGCGAAGAAGCGCTCGATCGACGCCAGCGTGCCGGCAAAGTCGAGCGGATTAACCGGCACGTCGCCAAGATCGGCGCAGGCTGCGATGGCGTAAGGCTCGATCCCCGTCGCGTCGTTGTAGGACCGCATCTGGGTAGAGGCGCTGCGCATCTCGCGCGGCGCGAGGCGCGCTCCGGGGCGATTGGTGGTCCCCCCGTCCCAAGGCGCCCCGACCAAGCCCACATCCACTCCGCTCGCGTCCTCCGCGTCCATCAGAGGCAGCTTCATGAAGGTGGCGATGCCCGCGTACCGCGGCTGCGACCGGCCGGTCACGGGAGGGCGGGGCACTGCGCTCAGTTGCGTTTCCGTCATCTTGCGGGTTCCGTTGAAGTTGCGGTGGCGAGCGGGCGGGCCGTCGTCGCCTTGCCGGCGGCTGGGGCCGCCTTTCGGTGGCGAGCGAGGCGCTTTTCGAGCGCTCCGATCGCGAAGGCGGCCAAGGCGTTCAGGATGAGGTAGAGCCCCCCCGCGACGATGAAGATCTCAAGCGGGCGGAAGGTCTCCGAGATCAGATTCCGCGCCACGCCCGTGATCTCGATAATGGTGATCGTGCACGCCAAGGCCGTCGCCTTGATCATCGAGATCACCTCGTTGCCGTAGCCGGGCAGCGCCTGCCGGATCGCCAGCGGAAACTCGATGAGGATGAACAGCTTGATCCTCGTCAGGCCGAGCGACAAGCCCGCCTCCTTCAGGCCGAGCTCGACCGAGTCGAGCCCGCCCCGGATGATCTCGCTGGCGTAGGCGGCGGAGTTCAGGGACAGCGCCAGGATCGCGCAGAACCATGGATCACGGAAATACGGCCACAGTCCCCAGGCGCGAAGCTCGGCCGCGAACTGACCCGATCCGTAATAGACGATGAAGATCTGCACGAGCAGCGGCGTCGAGCGCATGAACGAGACGAAGAAGCGGCAAGGCGCCTCGACGTAGATCAACCCCGAGCGCCGCCCGAGCGCGATCAACACGGCCAGGATGAAGCCGATGCCAAGAGCCGTCGCCGCGAGCGCCAGTGTCGTCGGAACTCCCGACGCGAGAGGCAGGACCGAGCTGGCGATCAATCCCAGGTCCATGTCAGGCCCACCGCGTGCTGCGCTCGATGCGCCGGGTCCCGACCTGGACGAGAAGGGTGAGCGCGTAGAACAGGAAAGCTGCAGCGATGTAGAAAGTGAAAGGCTGTCGCGTCGAACCGACGGCGACGGCAGCCTGCCTGAGCAACTCTGCGAGCCCAACGACGGAGATCAGCGCGCTTTCCTTGATGGTGATCTGAAGGATGTTGCCGAGTCCGGGCAGCGCGATGCGCAGCGCGATCGGTGCAACGACGAGTCTCAGCCTTTGCCACTGGGTGAGGCCAAGGCTTTCGGCTGCTTCGATGGCTCCGCGCGGCACCGCGAGTGCCGCGCCGCGCATTACCTCCGCGCAATAGGCGCCCGCGCAGATCCCGATAGCCAGAACCCCGACGACGAAGACCGGCGTCTTGAAACCGGCACCTACGCCGAACACAGTCTGCGCGACCGCTCCGAGAAGCATGTCCCCGCCAAAGAACACCAGATACAGCACGAGCAGTTCCGGGACGCCGCGAAAGACCGTGGTGTAACCCTGGCCCAGCACCCTGAGCGATAAGCTGCCGGACAGCTTCGCAGCAGCGCCGAGCGCCCCAAACAGCAAGGCAAGGACAAACGCGGCGCCCGAAACCGCGGCGGTGACTGCAAGTCCGTGCAGGAGTTCGTCAGCCCAGCCCTGCGGTCCGAACGAGAGCAGCTGGAGATTCATCGTGCCCTCCAAGCGGAGACCCGCTTCACTTGAGTGGGATCAGGTCAAACCCGAACCACTTGTCGGACAACCGGCGAAGTGTCCCGTCTGCCAGCATCGCATTGAGTGTCGTGTCGAGCCGCGCGCGCAGCTGACCGTCGGCCTTGCGGACACCCATGCCTTGTCCCTCGCCGAATACGTCGCCGCGGAAGCGCGGTCCGATGAGTTTGAATTTCTTGCCGTCCTTTATCGCCGGCAAGGTGTAGGCTGTGTTGGCCATGGCGACATCCAGACGGCCAGCTTCGAGGTCGAGGTCGACATTTTCCTGAGTATCGTAGGTCCGAACTTGCACGATGCCAGAGAGATACTTGTTGAGGAACGTCTCGAGGGTGGTCCGCACCTGAACCCCCACCACTTTGCCGCGGAGCGCTGTCCGCAGACGGTTGAGTGCTTCGGTCCCAGTCTGGTCGAGCGCGTCAAGGTCGATGTCATCCAAGCCAATACTCAGAGACTGCACGGGGCTAGACGGAGTAACATAAAAGGTTCGGGCAGAGTTTGCGTAAGGACGGGTGAAGTCGATCGCCTCCCGACGCCGAGCGGTGATCGTCAGACTGGCGACGATAACGTCGAAGCGCGAGGCGTTAAGCGCAGGAATCAACCCGTCGAAAGGAGACTCGACTGTGCTGCATTGGGCTTTCAGACGGCCGCAGACCTCGTTGATGATATCGATCTCGAAGCCTTGCAGCTTGCCGTCCGCCTCCTTGAAGCTCCACGGCTTGTATGCCCCTTCGGTTGCAAACCGGATTACCCCACCGTCCACCGTCTGCGACAATGATGGCGAAGCCAGAGAAATACAAGCAAGCAACGTAAAAGCATATTTGCGCAAGGGATCCTCCTTCGAATGCTATCTCGGTTATCCGCTGTTACCCAGAGCACTAATCAATTTAGCCTCAAGGTCGTTTTTTCAGCTAAACAGTCTGACGCG
>JBMOGP010000228.1:0-4821 GCA_049318285.1 Hyphomonadaceae bacterium | reverse complement strand
AGACGCTCGGTCAGCAGCTTCCAGCCGGCCCAATCATCCTCGGACATGCCGTCCTCGATGGAGATGATGGGCCACTTGGCGCAGAGTTCCGCCAGGTAATCCACCATGCCGCCGGCATCTAGGCTCTTGCCCTCGCCTTCCATGACGTATTGGCCGTCGTGGTAGAATTCGGTGGCGGCGCAATCGAGGGCGAACATCACATCCTCGCCCACGCGGTGGCCGGCGGCCTCGCAGGCCTTGGCGATGAAGGCCAGCGCCTCATCCGCGCTGCCGATATTGGGGGCGAAGCCGCCCTCATCGCCGACATTGGTGTTGTGGCCGGCATCGTGCAGCTGCTTCTTCAGCGCCGCGAAGATCTCCGAGCCCACGCGCACCGCGTCCGCGATGGTGCCGGCGGCGACCGGCATCACCATGAATTCCTGGATGTCGATCGGGTTGTCCGCGTGCGCGCCACCATTGATGATGTTCATCATCGGCGTCGGCAGCACATGCGCATTCGCGCCACCAACATAGCGATAGAGCGGCAGGGCCGAAGCCTGCGCCGCAGCCTTCGCGACGGCCATCGACACGCCAAGGATGGCGTTGGCGCCAAGGCGGGACTTGTTCGGCGTGCCGTCGAGATCGATCAATACCCGGTCGATAGTCCGCTGGTCAGTCGCGTCCATCCCCAGCAGTTCGGGAAAGATCTCGTCATTGACCGCCGCGACCGCCTTCAGCACGCCCTTGCCGAGGTAACGAGACTTGTCGCCATCGCGCAGCTCCACCGCCTCGTGCGCGCCAGTCGACGCGCCCGACGGCACAGCTGCGCGGCCGGTCGAGCCATCTTCGAGGGTCACTTCCGCTTCGACCGTCGGATTGCCCCGGCTGTCGAGGATTTCCCGCGCGTAGACGTCCACGATCTCGGTCACTGGCTGGTCCCTTGGGTTTGAGCAGGTCCGGCCCCGCATGGGGGTGGAAAGTTGGACCTGCTATGTCGCGATCCGGCGGCGGTTGCAATCGGCCGCACTAACGCGATTTTACCCGCCCAATAAGCAAAAAAGCGCCCCTGAGGGCGCTTTCGCGGATCGAAACATCCGGCTCAGCCGGACTATTCCTCGTCCTTGGCCTTCAGCACCTGCTTGCCGCGGTACATGCCAGTCTTCGGATCGACATGGTGCGGACGGCGCAATTCGCCCGATTCCTTATCCTCGACATAGGTCGAGCCCGGCAGGCGGTCGTGGGCGCGACGCATGCCGCGCTTCGAGGGGGATGTCTTGCGCTTAGGGACGGCCATGGAAGCCTCTGATCAGGCGGAAAAGTATTGGAAACAGCTCATTCTTTCGTAATGGCCGTTCGAGCGAGCGGGCCTCATACAGGGTCTGGCGCAGCGCTGCAAGACCGGGCGGAATTGTAAGCGGAGATGCTGGCTCCAATCCCGGGGACCAGGTCTCGATCAAACGAGGCGCAGCATTTCGCTGCGCTGCCAGGCCCCTCGGCGGGAGGTGCCAGGGCGCACCGCTGGTTTCGCGCAGGCTCCGAACTACACCAACCGGCTCTTGTCCCGCGCCGCTGCGATGAAGCTCGCGAACAGGGGATGCGGGTCGAACGGGCGCGACTTCAACTCCGGGTGGAACTGGACGCCGATGAACCAGGGGTGGTCGGTCAGTTCCATGATCTCGGGCAGTTTGCCGTCAGGCGACATGCCGGAGAACACAACGCCGTGCGGAGCCAGCTTGCCGATGATATCGGTGTTCACTTCGTAGCGGTGACGGTGGCGCTCCGAGATGGTCTGCGTTCCGTAGATGGCGGCGACGCGGCTGCCCTTGGCGAGCACGGCTGGGAAGGCGCCGAGGCGCATCGTGCCGCCCAGATCGCCATCGGCGGTGCGCACCTCCCTCGTGTTGCCCTGGATCCATTCTGACATCAGGCCCACCGCGGCGTAGTCGGGCTTGCCGAATTCCGTGGTGCCGGCGCCGGGGATGTTCGCCATGTTGCGAGCGAGCTCGATCACAGCGAGCTGCATGCCATAGCAGATGCCAAAGCACGGCAGCTTGTGCCGGCGCGCATAACCGGCGGCGCGCATCTTGCCCAGAGCGCCGCGTTCACCAAATCCGCCAGGCAGCAGAACGCCATCCACGCTATCGAGTTCGGAAAGGTCGGCATTGGGGTCGTCATAGCGGTCCGATGGAATCCAGGTAAGATTGACCTTCACCCTGTTGGCCAGACCTCCATGGCCGAGCGCTTCAACGACTGACTTGTAGGCGTCGTGCAGCGCCACGTACTTGCCGACGATCGCGATGCGCACCTCGCCATCCGGATTGCGCAGCGTCTGCGATGTCTGCACCCAGTGCTTCAGGTCTGGCGTCGTCTGCTTCTCCAGACCGAAATGGCGCAGCACTTCGTGATCTAGTCCGCGCGCATGATATTCCAGCGGCACCTCATAGATGTGCTGCGCATCCAGCGCCTCGATCACCGCTTCCGGACGCACATTGCAGAACAGCGCAAGCTTGCGGCGCTCCTCCGGAGGGATCGGCATCGGCGCGCGGCACAGCAGGATGTCCGGCTGAATACCGATCGAGCGCAACTCCTTCACCGAGTGCTGCGTCGGCTTGGTCTTCAGCTCGCCCGCCGTGGCGATGTAGGGCAGCAGTGTCAGGTGGATGAAAAGGCTCGCCTCGCGGCCCACATCCTGGCTGAACTGCCGGATGGCCTCGAAGAACGGCAGGCCCTCGATATCGCCAACCGTGCCACCCACTTCGCACAGCACGAAATCGACATCGTCGGTATCCGACTTGATGAATTCCTTGATGGCGTCAGTAACGTGCGGAATTACCTGCAGCGTGGCGCCCAGATAGTCGCCACGGCGTTCCTTCTCGAGGATCGCCTTGTAAATGCGCCCTGTCGTCGTGTTGTCCGTCTTACGCGCCGAAACGCCCGTGAAGCGTTCATAGTGGCCAAGGTCAAGGTCTGTCTCGGCGCCGTCATCCGTGACAAACACCTCGCCATGCTGGGTCGGCGACATCGTGCCCGGATCGACATTGAGATAGGGGTCCAGCTTTCGTAGCCGCACGCGATAGCCGCGCGCCTGAAGCAGCGCGCCGAGCGCTGCCGAAGCAATGCCCTTCCCGAGGGAGGACACAACGCCTCCCGTAATGAAGATAAATCGCTTCATAACGGATGCTCAGTTTAACGATTCGCCCCGCCCTAGCGAGGGGGCAGTAGTCGACTAGTTTGGGGATCCACCGTTTTCCGGCATCGGCGCCAGCGTGGTGGGCGCAGTTGTCGCAGGCGCAGGCGTGGCCGGCGCCGCGTTCGTCGCGGGCGCCAGCGGATCTGGAGTTGCGGGCATGGCCGGTGCGGGGGCCGCCGGGGCCGTCGTGGTCGAGCCGCCGAGAGGATCTGGCGTCGCGGTTGTGCCGGATGCCGGTGGGGTTGTCAGCGAGTCGAAGGGATTTCCCGACTCATCCACCTGTTGCTCCAGGATCGAACCCTGGCTGGCCGAGTCGTTGTTAAGGCGGGTCATGGTGATCGAGGTGACGAAGAAAACTGCCGCCAGACCCATCGTGACACGGACCAGCACGCTGGCGGCGCCCCGCCCGGAGATGAGACCACCCGTACCACCACCGCTCATGCCCAGCGCCCCACCCTCGGACCTCTGCAGCATCACGGCAATCACGAGCGCGATGCACGCGATCATGTGGATAGTGAGAAGGACGTTCAGCATGAAATGGCCGCCGGCAACGATTTTGACCGCGTCAAAGCACGTTGGGAGGGTGCGGCCAAGCCCCCATGGCACCCATGCGGGCTCTTTTCATATGGGAGCGACCCCGCTCCGATGCCAAACATGCTCTCAGGCGCAGGCCTGGGCGATGGCGAGGAAGTCCGCAGCCTTCAGGCTGGCGCCCCCGACGAGCGCTCCGTCCACCCCGGGCACGGCCATCAGCTGTGCAGCATTGTCTGGCTTTACCGAGCCACCATAGAGTACGCGGATCTGCCGCCCTGCCGCGCCAAACCTGGCATCCAGAGCCCGGCAGATCGCCTGATGCACCTCCTCGACCTGGGCAAGCGTTGGCGTTCGCCCAGTCCCGATCGCCCAGACCGGCTCATAGGCGATGACCGTATCCGGCCGCCCCGCCTCATCCGGGATCGAGCGGGCAAGCTGACCGGCGATGACCGACAGCGTATCGCCCGCGTCCCGCTCGGCCAGGCTCTCGCCAACACAAATGATGGGCGACAGGCCAGCGCGGCAGGCGGCAGCTGCCTTTGCGGCCACGATGGCGTCGGTTTCCGCATCATACTGCCGCCGCTCGGAATGACCGACGATAACGAAGCGCGCCCCCAGATCGGCCCACATTTCCGCGCTGACATCGCCCGTGAAGGCACCGTTCGGCTTGGCGTGGCAGTCCTGCCCCCCAAGCGCGATGGGTGATCCCAGCAACGCCTCGCCCACTGACGAGGCGAGTGTGGCGGGCGGGCAGATGACGAGATCGACCCGCCCCAGCCCATGCACGCCCGCGGCCATGGCTTGCACCTCGCGAAGCGCCGATCGCAGGCCGTTCATTTTCCAGTTTCCGGCTACCAGCTTGCGGCGTTCGGCCATGCACTGAAATCCCTCAAGGCTCCGAATGCGCCATGATCCCCGTGTCAGACCCGGGGCGCGCCTGGATGCCGCAATGTCGCATTTTCCTGTGGCGAACCGGTTTCCCCTTCGCCGCAAAATGCTCTAGCAAGCCAGCTTCCGGCGGACAACCACACTGGTTTTCGCTCAGATAGGGAGTCGCGCCGCATGATTGGCGGAATGCGAAAATTCGCAAAGTCGAAGTGGGCGCTGGTGGTGCTGTT
>JBMOGP010000227.1:0-4845 GCA_049318285.1 Hyphomonadaceae bacterium | reverse complement strand
GCTATTCTTAGGCGCCCCGAAAGCGGGCGCCACATCACAATCGGTAAAGGTGGGGCGGGAAACGCCATGCAGAAAGCAGAACGGGCGCCCTTGAGGGGTGCCCGCCGCAGTTCCAGCCGAAGGGCTGAAGCCTATTTCACCGTGATCTCGATCTCGCCGACATTGGGGTCGGTGATCTTGAACTTGTCGCCTGACTTCTGGCCCGTGGGGTAGTCGAAGCAGGTGTTGTCCTGGCCGACGGCCGCAGACGTTAAGCAAAGCTTTGTGCCGTCGACCTTGTAGGTCCCTTCATACTGGCCGTCGAAGCCGGAGAAGGTGCCATCCGGCTTGTAGGTGACGTCGCCGGTGACGCCCATTTGGGCGACACTCATCGTGACGCCTTTTTCGAGCACCAGCGCGATCGTGTCCGACGGCGCCGTCTGCGCGATTGCAGGCGTGGCGGCGAGGGCCACGGCGGCCAGCAGTGATTTCGTGATTTTCATGCGTTGTCTCCCGGACCCTTCAACTTGATGGTGTCAAGTCGCAGTGAACCGCGACTTGCAACCTCAGGCAAGAGGGCAGGTGCAGATGAGCAGATTAGCGAATCGTCACCTGCATCGTGCCCATGTCGGAGGTGAGGTCGAACGTGTCGCCGGATTTCTTGCCGTCGGGATAGGCCTGGCAGGCGTCGACCATGCCAAACGCCTCGACCGTGATGCAGAGCTTGTTGCCGTCCGCCTTGTAGGTGCCGACGAACATGCCGTCGAAGCCCGAGAACGTGCCGTCAGGCTTGTACTCGATCGTGCCGACATTGCCCTGCGCTTCCATGCTGACGCCCTTTTCGATGACGGCCTTGACCGTGTCCGAGGGCGGTTCCTGTGCGATGGCCGGCGCGGCGATCATGGCGGCGGCGAAAAGCGCAAGTCGAAGTTTCAAGAGAAGTCCTCCCAGATGGATTGCCTGAATTGGAAACCTAAGAGTTTCCTATATCACCGATCCGGCTTAACCAAAAGAGGCCAAGTGCAGGTGCATTCGGCGACGCCGCGCGCTAACGGGACGCCATGAGTTTCCGCGCCACCTGCCTTACGCTTTTTCCCGAAGCCTTCCCCGGGATTCTCGGCGTCTCGATTGTCGGCAACGCATTGCGGCAGGGGATCTGGGCGCTTGAGGCTGTCGACATAAGGACATTCGGCCTCGGCAGGCATCGCACGGTGGACGACACGCCATCGGGCGGTGGGGCCGGTATGGTGATGCGTGCTGACGTTGCGGCGGCGGCGATCGACAGTGTCGAGCAGGCTGGACGGCCGCGCATCTATCTGTCGCCGCGTGGCAGGCCGCTGGACCAGAAGCGTGTTCGCGCGCTGGCGGCGGGGCCGGGGGTCATCCTGCTGTGTGGCCGGTTCGAGGGGCTGGACGAGCGGGTGATCGCGGCGCGCGGGCTGGAAGAGGTCTCGGTTGGCGATTTCGTGCTGGCGGGGGGAGAGGTTGCAGCCCAGGCGCTGCTCGAGGCCTGTGTCCGGTTGCTGCCCGGGGTCGCGGGAAATGCAGAGAGCCTCGCTGAAGAAAGCTTCGAGGCGGGGCTGCTCGAGCATCCTCATTATACCCGGCCCCAGGTGTGGGAAGGTCGCGGGATTCCGGCGGAGTTAACCTCTGGCGACCACGCAAAGGTCGCGGCCTGGCGACGAAATCAGGCCGAGGAGTTGACTAAAGCCAGAAGACCCGATTTATACGCCGCTTTCCGGGAAGCCTCCCCTCAGCAGGGGAAGGCGGCGAAACCCCGCGACTGAAAGACCTGATCCATGGCGGCTCACCTGATCCAGACCCTCGAGCGCGAGGAAATCGCCCGCGTCACCGAAGGCAAGAAAATCCCCGATTTTGCGCCCGGCGACACGCTGCGCGTCAATGTGAAGATCAAGGAAGGCGACCGCGAGCGCATCCAGGGCTTTGAGGGCCTCTGCATCGCCCGCGCCGGCGCTGGCGTGAACGAGAATTTCACCGTGCGCAAACTCTCCTTCGGCGAAGGCGTCGAGCGGGTGTTCCCGCTTAACTCGCCGTCGGTCGACTCGATCGAAGTGCGCCGCAGGGGCAAGGTTCGCCGCGCCAAGCTGTATTACCTGCGTGGCCGCACCGGCAAACGCGCCCGCATCGCCGAGAAGCTCGGCGGCGGCAAGGAATCAGCCGAGGGCTGATTTACTGAGGTTTGAAATTGAAACCGCCGGCCTTCACAGGCCGGCGGTTTTGTCTTGGGCCTCGCCTTACGCGTCGCGCAGGTTCCACTCATAGACGACCGTGTGGCCGCAGACGTCTCGCGCTGCGCCGTTGATCTTCGCGGGCGTGAAGCGCTCGCCACGGATCCATTTGGCGGCTGCTTCGTCGAGGCGCGTGTGACCGCTCGATCGCGCGACGCTCACGGACGTGACGCGGCCGTTCGAGGCGACGCAGACATCAAGCTGCGTGACGCCCTGTTCGCCGGCGCGTTGCGAAGCGGTGGGATAGGCAGGCTTGTCGCTTGCAATCAGCCTGGGCGCCGAGCGCGACTGGATTGGCGCGGGCGCTGCAATCACGGGCGCGGGTTCGGGGACCGCCAGGGCTTCGATCACTGGTGCGGTGATCACCGGAATCTCTTCCGGCACGAATTCGATCTCCGGTGCGATGAGCGGCATCGGCGGGGCGGGCGTATCTTCAACCGCATCGACGATGGGCGGCGGCGCGATCTCCTCGACCAGGGGCGGGGCGGGCGGGTCGATGAAGACAAGTTCGGAGGAGATGCGTTCCATGCGCCCGGCGTTGAAGTTCATCGCCGTGAAGAGGCCACCCATGCCGAAGGTCAGTGCAACAGCTGCGACTGCGCCGAAGGCCTGTGTGCCTTTGCCCTGTCTCTGGTTGCCGCCGTACATGGTGAGAACCTCCTCCGTGTTGCGGGTCAGGAGACTTTGCTCGTGCTCCGCACATTCAATATGGGGACCAGACAATCCGGGCCCACGCTGTTGTGCTCCCGAAACGCAGCGCCGTTACGGCTGATTCCGGTATGCAGCTGCAGCGAATATGGCGGCACGGTGGGGAATGCGGCAGGAGTGTGATACTGGCGCTCTAGGTCCGTATACGGACAGACAGCAGCGGCTTGGGCGGGCTGCCGCGTACATTCCGGCCGAAGGCGCAGAGGACGTGGCGGTCGAGGGCGTGGCGAAGCCTTGCTTCGGCGAGCGGGAGCATGAGCATCAGAGGTTTGCAGACTGCGGGAGACACGTTCCGTCCGCGCGCGGCCTTGCGACCCCTGGCGATCGCCATGATCACCAGCGGCCAGACGCTCAGCGTGACACCGATGAGAACTGGCAGATCACGGATGAGCCACAAGGGTGCGTGTCCTGTGCTTCCTCGGCGCGAACAAACGGCCGCATCTTCCCCCGCCAATCCGGCGCCGGTGTTTCCCCGGGGATTCGAACACCGGTTTTTCCCCAAACCCGGCGCCGGAACATGCCCTGGCCATGGCGCGGGGCGGCGCGTTGGCCTAACCATGGCTGGTCAATCATTGCGAGGTTTTCCATGACGTTGCTTGTCCTCAGCGTTGTCGGCAGCGACCGGCCGGGCCTCACCAGGGCGCTGGCGGCGGCTGTCCTGTCGGCGGGTGGCAACTGGCTCGAGAGCCATCTGTCGCGGCTGGGCGGGCTCTATGTCGGCTCGGTGCTGGTCGATCTTTCGGAGGGCAGGGTTGAGGCGTTGCGGGCTGCGGTATCCGCCGTGGATGCGGCGGGGCTGGACGTGCGGATTGCGCCGGCGGGCGCGCCTGCAGCCGTGGCGGGGGAGACGCTGGCGTTCAGCGTGGTGGGCCAGGACCGGCCCGGCATCGTTCGCCAGGTGACGGCGACGATCAGCGATCTTGGCGCAAACATCGAAAGCTTCCGCACATGGCTGAGCACGGGGGCGCATTCTGGCGCGCCGCTCTTCAACATGGCGGCGAACCTGCGCCTGCCTGCGGGGTTGTCTGCGGTCATGGTGCAGGATGCGCTGGAGGCGATCTCGGGCGAGATCATGGTGGATGTGGCGGTAGGCTAGGCTGTCCTTCGGCCGGGGGCGTTGTTCGATGACGGCAATCGCACCATTGCCGCCCGGTGTGGGGATGTCGGGCAGGCAGGGCTTCATCGCCGCGCTCGGCATTGGCCAGATCTGTTCGTGGGGCGCGCTCTACTATGCCTTTCCGCTGATCGCCGAGCAGATCGAAGGCGAGACAGGCTGGTCGCGCACCTCGCTCTATGGCGCGGCGACGGCGGGGTTGCTGATCGCGGCGGCGGCATCTTTCCCGCTTGGGCGGGCGATCGATCGCGGGCATGGCCGTTTCATCATGACGGGCGGGTCGGTGCTGGCGGGTCTGGTGATGCTGGCCTGGTCGCAGGTCAGCGATCTTGTCGGGCTCTATGTGATTGTCGGGCTGCTTGGCGTGCTTCAGGCGGCGACACTCTATGAGGCGGCGTTCGCGGTCGCGGCGCGGCGCTTCGGCGCGGCGGGCGCCCGCGATGCGATTGTCGCCGTGACCCTGTGGGCCGGCTTTTCCTCGACCGTGTTCATCCCGCTGATCCAGCTGATGATCGACCTGTGGGGCTGGCGCGGCGCGGTGGCAGCGCTGGGCGTCATCAACCTGGTGGTCTGTGCGGGGCTCTATGGCTGGGCGATCCGGCCGGAGCGCGACATGATCCAGCCCGAACTTGCAGGGCCGCAGGAGACAAAAAGCGCGTCGGGCGTGCGCCAGGCGATGGCCTCGCCCGTGTTCTGGAGCCTGACGCTGGCCTACACGGCGCATGCCGCCGTGTTCACGGCCTTCACCTTCCATCTTTATCCGCTGTTGCTGGAGCGCGGCTTCGAAACGGCGGC
>JBMOGP010000226.1:0-4850 GCA_049318285.1 Hyphomonadaceae bacterium | reverse complement strand
GATGGACGAGGCGAGTCGAAACATGTGTCGAAGCTATTTCGATAGCGCCGGTCTGACGCCGCTTCTGGACCTTCGCGCCAGCCGGCGGATCAAGCGGGGAAATCACCGCGAGGTCTGGGGGCCGCCATCGCTGCCCTCAGAGCTGTAGGGAGAAAGGCATGGCTATCCTTCCCGTCTCGTGGTTGCCTCGAACGACGCAGCTTCTGCCTCGCGATCCCGGCGTCTATCTCGGACCGGGTCTTCCATACGCAATGGCGATTCTCATCCTGCTGGGGATCACCGCCCGGAGCCTCATCCATGTGTTCCTGCCCGATGGCGGGGCCCACGTCATCGCTACCATCGACACCTCCGTTGCGGGCGGATCGAACATCATCGGCGTGTTCGGCCAATGGGGCGCGATCCAGCTTCTGCTGGCGGGCCTGCTCTGGGTCCTGCTGATCCGATACCCGGGAACACTGCCGCTTGTCCTGTGCGTATTTGCGGCCGAGCCCTTGCTGCGCTCGCTCGCCGGACATTTGAAGCCGATCGAGACCGTGGGCACGGCGCCGGGGAGCGCCTTCAACTACGCTCTGACGCCGATCGTGCTGAGCGCACTTTATCTTGCCTTGTGTCCAGGGCGCGCCAGGGATCGTTCAACATGACTCACGCGACAGATGCTTCGGCGACAAAGCCCTGGCGACTCTACGGCACGCCGAGCTCGCTCTACACGGCCAAGGCGCGCAGCTATCTCATCAAGCAGGGCGTCCCGTTCGAGAGCTGCGCTGCAGGCGAGGCTCATTTCCGCAATGAGATCGTGCCGCGCATCAGCCGGTGGATCATCCCTGTCGTCGAACACGACGACGGCACGATCGTTCAGGATGGATCCGACATCATCGCGCACTTCGAGTCGAAGGGCCCCACGCGCTATCCCGCCTACCCGAATACCCCGCTGCATGCGTTGATCGGTCAGATCTTCGAATTTTTCGGTGGCGAAGGCCTGTTGCGGCCGGCGATGCACTACCGCTGGAATTTCGACGAGGTCAATCGGGACTTCCTGTCGGTCGATTTCCCACTCAGCCTTGCACCGACAGGCGCCCCGCCAGAGCTGAAGGCAGGCATTTTCGAAATGGCGAGTGCGCGCATGCGCTCGGCGATGGCGAGCTTCGGCGTATCGCCGGAAACCATCCCGACAGTGGAGGCGTCGTACGCGGAATTTCTCCGGCTGTTCGAGGCGCACCTCGAGGGTTCACCCTATCTGCTGGGTGGGCGCCCGACGATCGGCGACTACGGTCTGATCGCGCCGCTCCATGCCCATCTCGGGCGCGATCCCTATCCTGCAACAATCATGAAGCGTACCGCCTACGGGGTCTGGCGCTGGACTGAACGCATGAACGCCGCAGCTCAGGACGCTGGCGAATATGGACGCCCGCCAGAAGAGCTTTTCCCAGCTGACGCCGTCCCTGCGACCTTGAAGGCCCTGCTGCGCTTCATCGCCGAAGATTATCTGCCTGAAGTCCGGGCCTATGTCGCCTTCACCAACGCCTGGCTTGCCGAGCGTCCGGACCTGGCGCCGGGCACGAACGGTCTTGATCGCCCCCAGGAAAGACGCATCGGCGAGGTTGAGTTCGTCTGGCGCGGCCATTCCGTGCGGGTGGGCGTTGTGCCGTATCGGCTTTATCTGCTGCAGAAGGTGCAGGACGTCGCCGAGCGAGCGAGCCCAGCTGACCGCGCCGACATGCAGGCGCTGCTCGCGGAGACTGGTCTTTCCGACCTTCTGACCCTGCAAACCTCGCGTCGTGTCGAACGCGTGAACAACCTGGAAGTCTGGGGAGACCTCAAATGACCATCACTCAGGTCGAAGTGCGCCGTAAGTCGTTTGGAGACACGCGGGTGACGGAGCGACCGACGCCCGCGCTTGCGGATGGGGAGGTGCTGGCGCGGATCGATAAATTCGCGCTCACCGCCAACAATGTCTCCTACGCCCTGTCCGGCGACATGATCGGCTACTGGAAGTTCTTTCCGGTTGAAGAGCCCTGGGGAATTGTGCCCGTCTGGGGTTTCGCTGAGGTGGTCGAGAGCCGGTGCGAGGCGGTGAAGGTGGGCGAGCGCTTCTGGGGGTTCCTCCCCACGGCCTCGGCCGTCGTGCTTCGGCCGGGCCAGGTTTCGGACAGGACCTTTGTCGATGAGGCCGCGCATCGCGCCAGCCTGCCTGCGATCTACAACTCCTACCAGCGCACCGACAGCGACCCGGCTGCCCTGAAGGCCATGGAAGACGAGCGGTGCATCCTGTTTCCGCTCTTCTCGACGTCTTACCTGCTTTACGACTACCTGATCGACAACGCGTTCTTCGGCGCGCGCCAGGTGCTCGTCGGTAGCGCTTCATCAAAGACCGGTTACGGTCTGTGCAACCTGTTGAAACGCCACGCCGGCGCTCGCGCGCAGGTCATAGGCCTCACATCGCCACGCAACCTGGACTTCGTTCGCGCGCTCGACTGTTGCGACGAGGTCCGCACCTATGACGAGATCGCTTCGCTCGACGGATCCGTATTGTCGGCCTTCGTGGACATGTCGGGTGACGGGGCGATCGTGGCTGCGATTCATGACCGGTTCGGTGCTAATCTGAAGCTCAGCTGCGCGGTCGGCGCAACCCACTGGGGCTCGGAGCGCTTCCGCCGCGAGAGCGTGGCAACGCCCCACAATTTCTTCTTTGCGCCCGGCCAGTTCCTGAAGCGCGAGCAGGACTGGGGGCCCGGGGAGGTGATGCGTCGCGCCGCCGCCGAAGCCGCGCGCATTTCGGTGGAAGTGCGCAGGCACATGTCGATCCGCCCGGTCAATGGTCCTGAGGCGGTTGCGGCCGCGTTCCGTGAACTTGTCGCCAACGAGACGCCGGCGGATGTCGGGCTGATAGCCACCGTTGGCGAACGTTAGGAGGAGAAACCGATGAGCCTGAATTCAATCACTACCCCAGCAAGGCTATCATTATTGGCTTTGATCCTGGCGCTCGCCGCGCCAGGCTCGGCGTCCGCCGATGCTGCGGCCGCCAGGGCCTGCGCGAGCACGCTGTCGGCTGAGGGACGGATGATGTTCGAGGCGGCTGCCGCGAAGGTGAAGCCGGGTAGCAACCTGAGAGATATACTGATGAGCGAAGTGCGGGGTCTGGTTATGTCGGGAAAGTTGTCCCGCGACATCGCGCAGAAAAACGGGCCTGCTGTCGGGGAGTGTCTGAAAAAACTTCAAAGCTAGACCAGGCGGACACACCAACGGTGACGCTCAATTGACGGCTGCTGATGCCTGCGCGCCTCCAGCGCTGACGCTAGCGCCTGATGGCACGATGATCGCGTCGGGCATGACTGGGACCGCGCAGCATCTGACTGCACCGATGGTGGTCGACATGGGCCTGTCTGTGATTTCTTGCGTGGGCCGCAAATGGACAGGCGGCCCACCAACGGATGACCCGGCGTCAGGGCAGGCAAATCTGTTGCCCGCAGCGCGTGAAGGCTTTGCAATTCGGTCAATGTAGTGGCATGAAGAATGCCATAAGAATGGACGGCGTAACGTCGCCAGCAAAAAGGATCTGTCATGACGCTCGAGGAAATCACGACGCAGATGCGCGCACGCGTCGCCGCCAAGGGCGGGATCAAGGGCAAGACCATCAAGTTCAACTTCGGCGAGGATGGCTGTGTGCGGATCGTTGGCTCTTCCGATCCTGCAACCGTCGACAACGACAACGGCGCAGCCGACTGCACCGTCAACGTAGCCAAGGCGGACTTTCTGGATATCTCCGCTGGCAAGCTCAATTCGATGAACGCGTTCATGGCCGGCAAGTTGAAGGTGGAGGGCGATATGGGCCTTGCCATGCAACTGGGCACGCTTCTCGGCTGATCCCGGCTTCATCCGGCCGCAACGCTTAGTCCTTCTGCGCTCAGGTCATGCGTAGATTCCGCCGAGCGGCACAGGGGCTCTCGAGGGGAGACAATGAAGCTGTGGCTCTGACCCGTTGCCGCTGTCTTCGTCGTCATTTGGGATAACTGATGCTGCGAATACCGCACAAGAATGCGCACCATGTTTTCGGCATCCTCCAGTCCGGCTTGACGTCAGGACTTGTCTCCGCAAGTGCGAGCGCGCCCTTAGTCGCACCAGGCTCGTTCCTGAGTCACTGGCTGGGCGCCTGGTTGCTTTCATGGCTGATGATGGTTCCGGTTGTTGTGGTTGCGGCGCCCGGAATTCGTAACGTGGCCAATTTCCTGACCCGAGATGGAAGCCGCAGGCCGGACCGGGCGGATGCTGGTAAGCCGTCCAACCCGGCGCCGCGAGAATAAAGCGAGCAAAGCTAAATCGCTGGAAGCGCCAGATCTGGTCGGGCGCTAGCGTTACGAATGGTCCAACATTATGGTCGTATTCCGCAGCGAAGCCGCGTCCGAAACACTTCGGCTTCTACAATCTACATGAGCGCAGCGGTCGCGGACAAACCTCAGCGACTTGCCGGTCAGGTGTTCCGTTTTAGATGGTCGCGTTTCATAGCACGCGGTCTTCGAACCTAGAGGGCCCTGCTGGCTGACAAAGACCGCTGGCATGCGGCAAGAGGATGGATCCGCATCCCTGATGTTGTATCTCGTCGCCGCTTGACCATCCGCCACGAAAACGGCATTAAGAGTGTCAATAGATCGGGGTGCTGACGTGAAAACGTTTCTGGTATGGATTCCGGCGATCATCATCTACGGGCTGTTCCTTGGCTGGCATCAGAACTGGGGTGGCCCGCTTCGTGCGGTCGAGATCAGCAATATCATGCAACGCCTCGAGGCGAGCGAGGTCGGGGCGAGCGGCCGCAACGAAATCGAGACAATGCGAAAATTCCTGGAAGCCGATGATGG
>JBMOGP010000225.1:0-4903 GCA_049318285.1 Hyphomonadaceae bacterium | reverse complement strand
CCACGTGGTGTCGAACGAGGAGTTCATACCGCGGCCACAGACGCAGAAGCAAATACAGGTCGATAGCCTCATCATGGAATGGAGCGAACGGAACGCGAAAAAGATCGGCATGAGCAGGCGCGTATAAATGGCGCGTCCATGGGCCTGGTGACGGCGTTTCTCACGTCCAACGGCGTCTATGGGCAGAATGCTTTCGAGGTGGGTGAAGACGAGCCGTTCGAGCGGCGCGAGACCGAAACGGTGAAGGCCAATGGACAGAAGGGCAAGTTCTTCGTCATCGACGTGAAGGCGGAGCGAAACGCCCTGCCTGCGGATGCGCTGTCGCGGATAGGGAAAGCGTACCTCGATCGCGGCGGCCTGCCCGGCAGTGATTATCATGGCTGGGAGCGGCATGCGTGATGACTGAGCCGGGCCGGACCTTCGAAGGCGAGCCGCCGTTCGAGCTGCGGACGGAGGCGGGGATCAATCTGTGCGCCTGTTTCGACGCGATGCCGGATGCGAAGCTGAGGGCCGTTGACCCGGGTTTCAGCGACAAGGAGGTCATGCGCTGGGACGAGAATTTCAAATCGTACGGCGACATGCTTCTGCCCTGCACCGCGAGCGCAGAAGTGGATGTCGCGATGTACCGGCGCTACATCGCCGAATGCATCCGTTATCGTGATCGCGTGCGTGAGGGGTTGATGGCCAGGGCCTGACCAGGTCTGATTGTCCGGAGACGAAGATTGTGCGGGCGGCGCTGGTCGGGTGCCGCCCGCTGGACTTGTTGGCACCCCCGCCTCTTGCGGGTCGGGGGGACGGATGAGAAACCGCCGTGGCAGGAGAAAAACACGGGAATGGGAGCGTGGTTTCATGGCGTTCGAAGAAATCTGCGCACCTTCGCAAATTGCACTTTCTGGTCTTTCGTTCCAGGGATGGCCGGGTATACGGAATCGACAACTCTGGAGAGGCGCGCGTGCGCTCGGTCCTTTTGACTGGCTTGACGGCGGTGTGCGTGTTGCTTCTCGCGGGCGCGTGTGCGCAACCGGTTGCGCCCGCGATGGAGCCGTGGCCGGCGGCGGAGATGGCGGCGCCCTTCCCGTCCGACAATCCGCCAACGCCGATCAAGATTGAGCTGGGGCGGCGGCTGTTCCACGATGGCGACCTGTCGTGGGACGGCACGATGAGCTGCGCGACATGCCATGAGCAGAAACGGGGCTTTGCTGATTCCAACAAGACGCGCGCGGGGTTCGACGGGACGCCGGGCGAGCGCAACATCCAGACGCTGGCGAATGTGGCGTGGATGCGGTCGCTGACCTGGGGCGGGCCGCACGTCGACACGCTGGAGCATCAGGCGCTGATTCCGATCGAGGGTTTCGTTCCGGTGGAGATGGGGTTCGGCGGCAAGCCGGAGGGCGCGCTGGCGCGGCGGCTCTCGGATCAGGCGTGTTATCCGCAGTTGTTCCGCGCAGCCTTTCCCGAACGCGGCGGCAAGATCGACATGGACACGATCACGATGGCGCTGGCGGCGTTCCAGCGATCACTGGTGTCACTGGATGCGCCATATGATCGTTGGCGGCGTGGGGATGTGGCGGCGATTTCGGAAGAGGCGCAGCGAGGCGCGGCGCTGTTTGAACAGAAGCAATGTTCGAGCTGTCATGCCGGGCCGCACTTCACCGATGCGGCACTGGGCGGGGGCAGGGCGCAGGAGGCGTTTCACCGGCTGGCCGTACCGAAGGATGGCAAGGATTCGGGGCTGATGCGCATCACACAGAAGACTGAGGATGCTGGGAAGTTTCGTACACCTGGGCTTAGGAATGTCGCACTGTCGGCACCCTACATGCACGATGGCGAGGTGGCGACGCTGCCTGATGCCGTGCGACATCACTTTGCGGGCGGAGGAGTTGATCCGAGGTTGCAACAGACGGTGAGCGATGGCGAAGTGACGCAGCTTGTCGCGTTTCTGGGGTCGCTGACGGATGAGGGGTTCGTGACGGACGGGCGATTCTCGCGGCCGCCCACGGCGTGTCCAGTAAAGGCGGATGCAGCGCTGGTTGCGGCAGAGGAGAACGGGCGGCGGCAACATAACTCGCAAGAGGGGCCCTGAGGGCGTGGCGCCAGCGGTTAGCCCGACAACCCCGCCTAGGCTGTCTTCGCTTCATCCAGGCCAAGCTCAGCAATCATCGCCTTGCGCATTTCGAATTTCTGGATCTTGCCGGTGACGGTCATGGGGAAGGCGTCCACGAACTTGACATAGCGGGGGATCTTGTAGTGGGCGATCTGGCCCTTGCAGAAGGCAGTGATCTCTTCGCGAGATGAAGTCTCACCTGCGCGGAGTTTTATCCAGGCGCAGATCTCCTCGCCATATCTCGGGTCGGGCACCCCGATGACCTGGACGTCCTCGATCTTTGGATGGCGGAAGAGGTATTCCTCGATCTCGCGCGGAAAGACGTTCTCGCCGCCGCGGATCACCATGTCCTTGATGCGGCCGACGATGTTGCAATAGCCCTCGTCGTCGATGGTGGCGAGGTCGCCCGTATGCATCCAGCCTTCGGAGTCGATGGCTTCGGCGGTCTTTTCGGGATCGTCCCAGTAGCCAATCATGACGGAATAACCCCGCGTGCAGAGTTCGCCCGGCTGGCCGCGCGGGACGGTGGCGCCCTGCTCGTCGACGATCTTGACTTCAAGATGCGGCTGGACGCGGCCGACGGTGGAAACGCGGCGTTCGAGCGGGTCGTCGATCGAGGTCTGGAAGGAGACTGGCGAGGTCTCCGTCATGCCATAGCCGATGCCGACCTGATGCATGTTCATGCGGTCGATCACCTTCTTCATCACCTCGATCGGACACGGCGAGCCGGCCATTACGCCTGTCCGGAGCGAGCAGAGATCGAACTTGTCGAAGTCGGGGTGTTCGAGTTCGGCGATGAACATGGTGGGCACGCCGTGGAGGCCGGTGCAGCGTTCGGCCTCGACCGTCTTGAGAACTGCGAGCGGTTCGTAGCCTTCGGAGGCGTAGACCATCGTGGCCCCGTGGACGACGCAGGCGAGATTGCCCATCACCATGCCGAAGCAGTGATAGAGCGGCACCGGGATCAGCAGGCGGTCTCCGGGCTTCAGCCCCATCCCCTCGCCCACGAAGAAAGCGTTGTTGAGGATGTTGCGGTGGGAGAGCGTCGCGCCCTTCGGCAGGCCGGTCGTGCCGGAGGTGAACTGGATGTTGATCGCGTCGTTGCGGTCGAGGTTCGCGGCGGCGACCTCTGTCTGCTTTACATGCACGTCGGTCACGAGCGCCGCAACGTCGGCGAACGCGCGCCAGCCTGGCGGTGGTTTGCCGCCGATCTGGATGACGTGGCGAAGCGCCGGCAGGCGCTTCGCGCGAAGCTGTCCCGGGTGCGAGGCCGCGATCTCTGGGGCGAGTTCGTTGATCATCGCGACATAGTGCGAGGTCTTGAACTTTTCGGCGCAGACCAGAGCCTTCACACCGACCTTGTTGAGCGTATATTCGACCTCGGACAGGCGGTAAGCGGGATTGATATTGACCTGAATGAGGCCGACGCGGGCGGTGGCGAACTGGACCAGCGTCCACTCCGCGCAATTGGGCGCCCAGACGCCGACGCGATCTCCCGGCTGGAGGTCAAGGGCGAGGAAGCCGGCGGCGAGGCGATCTACCGCGTCGGAGAATTGCTTGTAGGTCCAGCGGATGCCCTGATGGACGGAAACAAGCGCTTCCTGCATGGGCCACGTCCTCGCGGCGCGCAGGAGGGCCTCGCCGATGGTGTGTTCGAGCAGCGCGGGTTCCGTGACGCCGCGCACGAGGCTGAACTGGCTCATGTGTCTCTCCCTGAACGGAGGGTAGCATGTAGCGGGCGAAGGCCAAGGCGGCGGGCTATGGTGGCGCCTGTACTTTGTGCAGAACCTGGTACGGGGCCGACTAGTGCTGGCCCCGGCGCGCGGTTTGTGGAACGTTGCGGCCCATGTCGATCAAGGCCGCAATCTATCACCTGACCCACTACAAATACGACCAGCCCGTCGTGATGGGCCCGCAGATCATCAGGCTGCGCCCTGCCCCACATTCGCGGACGCGGGTGATCTCGCATTCGCTGAAGGTCAGCCCCGACAAGCATTTCGTGAACTACCAGCAGGACCCCTATGGCAACTGGCTGGCGCGGTATGTGTTTCCCGAGCCGGTGCGCGAGCTGAAGATCGAGGTCGACCTCGTCGCGGACATGACGGTCTACAATCCTTTCGACTTCTTCGTGGAGCCAGGAGCGGAGACCTATCCGTTCGAGTATCCGCCCGAGCTGGTCGACGATCTTGCGATCTATCGGAAGCTCGAGCCGCTCGGGCCGCACCTCGAGAAATTCCTGTCGACGGAATCGCGCGAGAAAATCCGCACGGTGGACTTCATCGTGAACCTGAATGCGCGGGTGGCGCGCGAGATCAATTACCTGATCCGCATGGAGCCGGGCGTGCAGGCGCCGGAGGAGACATTCGAGAAGGCGTCCGGCTCGTGCCGGGATTCGAGCTGGCTGCTGGTGAACGCATTGCGGCGCCTAGGCTTCGCAGCGCGGTTCGTCTCGGGGTACCTGATCCAGCTGAAACCAGATCTTGTCGCACTCGATGGGCCGCCGGGAACGAGCGTGGACTTCACCGACTTGCATGCCTGGTGTGAGGTCTACCTGCCGGGCGCGGGCTGGATCGGGCTCGACCCGACATCGGGCCTCCTGACCGGCGAAAGCCATATTCCGCTGTCGGCGACCCCGCACTATTCCAATGCTGCGCCGATCTCGGGCGGATATACCGGTCAGGCGAACGTCACGTTCGACTTTGCGATGACGGTAAAGCGCGTGGCGGAGCATCCGCGTATCACCAGGCCGTTCTCGGATGAGTCATGGGCAGCGCTCGACGCGCTGGGCGAGAAGGTGGA
>JBMOGP010000224.1:0-4911 GCA_049318285.1 Hyphomonadaceae bacterium | reverse complement strand
GTCGGCACGAAGTTCGGGAATAATTCAGGTTTGGGCCTTTCAATCGTGCGTCAGATCACGGAGACGCACAGGGGCGCCGTCTGGGCCGAAAACCGCATGATCGAAGGTCAGATTGCAGGCGCGCGTTTCGTGGTGGAACTGCCCCCGGCGCCGCTGGATATCTGAATCACTCTTGACCGCTGAACAAACGAGTCCTCACCATGGCGAGCTGGAAAGAGCGGGAGTGCTTCCAATGATCGGATTGGTCGTGGTCACACACGGCCGGTTGGCCGAGGAGTTCATCTCCGCCGCCGAGCACGTCGTCGGACCTCTCGAAAATGTCAGCGCAATCTGCATAGGCCCTGACGATGACATGGAGATGCGCCGCCGCGAGATCATCGCCGCAGCGAAAGCAACTGACACCGGCGCAGGCGTCGTCATCCTTACCGACATGTTCGGCGGCACGCCTTCCAACCTCGCCATCTCGGTGATGGGCGGCGCCAAGATCGAAGTCATAGCAGGCGTGAACCTGCCCATGCTGATCAAGCTCGCCGAAGTGCGCAGCCGCCTTGCCCTCGCAGAGGCCGCGCTCGCCGCTCAGGAAGCCGGGCGCAAATACATCTCCGTCGCCTCCGCCCTGCTGCAGCGAGCGGGATGAGCCAGACCGCGAAAGGTGAGGCATGGTCACGCAGCGCAGAGCTGGTGAACCAGCGCGGGCTTCATGCCCGCGCCTCCGCCGCCTTTGCACGCGAGGCCTCGAAGTTCGATGCGAAGATCACCGTCCGCTATGACGGAATGTCAGCAAGCGCCGCCTCGATCATGGACCTGCTGATGCTCGGCGCGCGCTTCGGCCAGATCATCGCGATCGAGGCCGAAGGCCCGCAGGCCCGCGAAGCGCTCGACGCCATTTGTGATCTGATCGGCCGCAGGTTCGACGAACGCGAGTAGGGGCGACGTCGGTGAGGACGAGGTCCACCGACCTACCGCCCCCCGCTACCCCTGGGCGGCGTACCGCGCCCCCGGATCGCGCCCAAGTCCAGCCCCTGCCCTTGCTGGGCCTGCGGGTCGAGGCGCGACAATGGCTGCAGCAGATCCGCGAAGGTGAGATCGCCATTCGGCTGGATCTGCCCGGCGATCCGCACGAGACCCGCCGCGAACTCCGCCTTCGTCACAGAGCGGTCGAGATCAATGTCGAATGTCATGGCGTTGCCCATCAGGTCGGACGGGTTGCCCATCCTGGCCGCCCAGTCGGTCTGCTCGAAACCCGTTATCTGCTGGTCGCCATTTGCGTCCGCCGCCACGAAGGCTTGCGCGGCGCCCGCCTCGATCTCCGCAATCGTGATCCTGCCATCGAAGTCGGCGTCGAACCGCGCATAGATGAGCGCGCCGGGCGCCACCACCTTCACGCCATCCGGGCTGCGCGGCGCGCCGCCGGGCGAGACCTGGCCGGTTATCCGGTCGATCGTGTCGATATCCTGCGCAAAAGCAGGCGCTGCAGCCATGCTGAGCACGACAAGGACAAGGCCAGCGCGAAACGGCATTCCCGTCATTCGATCACCTCATACGGCTTCCGCGGCGCCTGCCGGTCTTGCTGTGGCGGACTGTGGCCCAAAGGCAACAGCCAGCGCAAGCTTTCGATGCATCCAGATGGGATGCCGAAGGTGGCGAAGCGAGGGCGGCCAGGACTCCTTTTCAACCGGCCGCCCAATCATATAAAGATATCCTTATATGATTTGCCGGGCGCGCAGCGCTCTGCTACACGCCCCGCACAAACAAAAAGCCCTGAAACAAGCTGAGGAGTGCGGTTATGGCGTTCGACGATTTCAAGGTGGCGGACATTTCCCTCGCCGATTACGGCCGCAAGGAACTCGTGATCGCCGAAACCGAAATGCCCGGCCTCATGTCCACCCGCGCCGAATACGGCAAGGCGCAGCCGCTCAAGGGCGCGCGCATCACCGGCTCACTCCACATGACGATCCAGACCGGCGTGCTGATCGAGACGCTGACGCATCTGGGCGCCGAGGTCCGCTGGGCCTCGTGCAACATCTTCTCGACCCAGGACCACGCAGCAGCCGCCATCGCCAAAGCCGGCGTCCCGGTATTCGCCGTGAAGGGCGAGAGCCTCGAAGAGTACTGGGACTACACCGACAAGATCTTCCAGTGGCCGGATGGCGGCTTCACCAACATGATCCTCGATGATGGCGGCGACGCCACCATGTACATCCTCATCGGCGCGCGCGTTGAAGAGGGCGAGACACAGCTGATCGAGAAACCGGAATCGGAAGAGGAAATCTACTTCTTCAAGCAGATCAGGAAGCGCCTTGCCCAGTCGCCCGGCTGGTTCACGAAGCAGCGCCACGCCATCAAGGGCGTCACCGAAGAAACCACCACGGGCGTCAATCGCCTCTATCGCCTGATGGAAAAGGGCCACCTGCCCTTCCCCGCGATCAACGTGAACGACAGCGTCACCAAGTCGAAATTCGACAACAAGTACGGCTGCAAGGAGTCGCTGGTCGATGGCATCCGCCGCGCCACCGACACCATGATGGCCGGCAAGGTTGCCGTGGTGTGCGGCTATGGCGATGTCGGCAAGGGCTCGGCCGCCTCGCTGCAGGGCGCTGGCGCCCGCGTCAAGGTCACGGAAGTCGACCCGATCTGCGCACTTCAGGCCTGCATGGACGGCTTTGAAGTCGTCACCCTCGAAGACGTCGTGAAGACCGCTGACATCTTCATCACGACGACCGGCAACAAGGACATCATCCGCCTCGAGCACATGCGCGAGATGAAGGACATGGCCATCGTCGGAAACATCGGCCACTTCGACAACGAGATCCAGGTCGCGTCCCTGCGCAACTACAAGTGGGACAACATCAAGCCGCAGGTCGACATGATCTCGTTCCCGGACGGGAAGCGCATGATCCTCCTGTCGGAAGGCCGCCTCCTGAACCTTGGCAACGCCACCGGCCACCCCAGCTTCGTGATGTCCGCCTCCTTCACCAACCAGACGCTGGCGCAGATCGAACTCTGGACCAACGGCAAGGCGTACGAGAACAAGGTCTACACACTGCCCAAGAAGCTCGACGAGAAAGTCGCCCTGCTCCACCTCAACAAGCTCGGCGCAAATCTCACCATGCTGACGCCCGATCAGGCGTCCTACATCGGCGTGGCGCCGGAAGGCCCCTACAAGCCTGAGCACTACCGCTACTAGGCGAGGCGATCAGGGGAAAATCGCTTTCTCCGGAACCGCTTGCACGAAGTCGCGTTCTTCACCTGTCACGGCCGGTGTCCCTTATCCGTCCCCCCTGCCCCCCCGGGGGCCCTGGCTGTGACATAGACTTACCGGAACGGGCGATCTGGACAGAGGTCGCCCGCTCTGCGTTCGGGTTTGGCGGAAGCCTGCCTGGGGCGCGCTGCCTCTGCTGCACTGCGAAGTAAATAGCAGCCGCGGAAAATAAACCCGCTTCCGCCACCCGCGCGACAGGCGTAACAGCCCCCTCCGTTCGGGACCCGGTCCGGTCTGGCTCAGGCCTGCAGGGCTTTGCGTGGTTCGCGGCTGAAGGCTTATACGATGAGCGATGCTTCCCCTGACGGCGGCGCAGCTCAGGCGACTGACGTCAAGCCGAGCGGCGCGCGGTTCTGGGCGCTTGCGCTGGGATCCGTGGGCGTCGTGTTCGGCGACATCGGCACCAGCCCGCTCTATGCCTTCAAGGAATCCATTCACCACATCAATGTGCGCAACCACGAGGCCGCAGGCATCGCGATCGGGCCCGACACCGATCTGACCACGATACCGCTGTTGCGGGATGATGTGCTCGGCGTGATCTCGCTGATGCTGTGGTCGCTGATCATCGTCGTCACGCTCAAGTACATCTTCATCCTGACCCGCCTCGACAACAAGGGCGAAGGCGGCACGCTGTCCCTGATGGCGCTGGTGTCCCGCACAATCGGGCGGCGAACGCCGCTCCTGTTCCTGATCGCCATCTGCGGCGCGGGCATGTTCTTCGGCGACGCGCTGCTGACGCCGGCCATGTCGGTCCTTTCGGCGGTCGAAGGCGTGACCGTCATCGAAGAGCTGCAGGGCAAGGTCGAGCCATTCATCATACCCGTGGCGATCGGCCTGCTGACGGGACTGTTCCTGATCCAGAAGCGCGGCACGTCCATTGTAGGCAGACTGTTCGGGCCGATCTGCCTTGTGTGGTTCCTCACACTCGGCGCGCTGGGCCTCTATCACATCATACAGGACGGGATGGCGATCTTCGCCGCGTTCAGCCCGCACCACGCGATCATGTTCCTCGCCACGCACCAGCTGCTGGGCTTCGTTGTGCTCGGATCTGTCTTCCTGTGCGTCACAGGCGCCGAAGCGCTCTATGCCGACATGGGCCATTTCGGACGCAGGCCGATTGTCGCCACCTGGATCTGGCTCGTGCTGCCCTGCCTTGCGCTCAACTATCTCGGCCAGGGCGCCATGGTTCTCGCCCACCCAGAAACGGCGGCCAATCAGTTCTTCCTGATGGCCCCGGATGTTCTGCAGGCGCCGCTTGTGATCCTCGCGACGATGGCGACCATCGTGGCAAGCCAGGCGGTCATCACCGGCGCCTACTCGATGGCGCAACAGGCCGTACAACTGGGCCTGCTGCCGCGGTTGCAGATCGTCAACACCTCCGCAAAGGAGCTGGGACAAATCTACATGCCGCAAGTGAACTGGATGCTGCTCGCCGGCGTCGTCTTCCTTGTCGTCGCATTCAGGTCGTCATCCGCGCTCGCAGCGGCCTATGGCGTGTCAGTCATCGGCGCGATGATCACGTCAACGCTGCTCGCCTTCATTGCAGCCCAGCGCATCTGGAAGATGTCGGTATGGCTGTCGGCCCTGATCGTGCTGCCCTTCGTCGCGATCGAGAGCGTCTTCCTTGCCTCCAACCTCCTGAAAGTCCC
>JBMOGP010000223.1:0-4938 GCA_049318285.1 Hyphomonadaceae bacterium | reverse complement strand
TCTCGTAAGGAAGCGCTATCGCGGGCCGAGGCTGCTCTTGATCGATTGGGGCTTGGAGATAGGGCGGCGGCTCTGCCGGGGTAGCTGTCCGGCGGTCAGAATCAGCGCGTGGCGATCGCCCGGATGTTAGCCAAGAGAACGACGCTCTTGTTCTGCGACGAACCCACCTCCGCTCTCGACAGCGCCAATGGGCGCTTGGTCGCAGAGCTGTTGCGGGAGGCGGCCAAGCAACAAAACGCGATGGTGCTGTGCATGAGCCACGACGAACGGTTGATCTCCTGTTGTGATCGGCTTGTAGAAATAGAGGATGGTCAGCTGATCTCCGACACTGTGGTGATGCCATGATCAAGAACGGCATCCGCTTCCTTTGCTCCCTCTGGGGATGGCTGGTCATCGCCGTGCTGATCGGAGGTCTGGCATTGCTGATCATCGGCGCTCAGGAGCGTTACCACGCCGACCTCGACTTGAGGGTCTGGCAGGGCAAATAGGCAGGCGTCGCGTGCCACAGTTGAGTGTTCTGGCCAGCCAACGCGCGGTTGCTTTTGGGCGATGAACCGCCGGTCGCAGTGCTGTGGCTGACTGACCGGAATGTGCTCGTGAAGCGACAGACAAGGGCGGTCGCGGGGCAGGACTTTCGTATCAGCCGCGCCAAGTCCAACCAGCAGAAGTGGTTCGTTTTCTCCGACAGCGCCGCGGCTTTCGGGATAGGTAGACTTCTTGAGGATTTTTGGCTTCTGGATCGGCGCTGAACCGGTGTCCTGTATGTTGCATATTAAACATTCCGTGTTAAATATGCATGGATGATTGATCGCCTCGTTGAAGAAGACGTGCGCAGCGCGCTGGCCCGCCAGGCTGCTGTGGGCATCATCGGGCCGCGCCAGGTGGGCAAGACAACGCTCGCGCTCAAGATCGCCGAGGAGCGCCCATCGGTTTATCTCGACCTTGAGTCACCTCAGGACCGGGCCCAGCTGCAAGAGCCCGAGCTCTTCTTCGAGCGGGAGGCAGCAAAGCTCATCATCCTCGACGAAATCCACCGGACACCTGATCTGTTCCAGCCGATGCGTGGGTTCATCGACCGCCAGCGCAGGAAGGGTCGCAGGGCAGGGCAGTTCCTTATCCTCGGATCAGCTGCGATCGACCTTCTACGCCAATCCGGAGAAACGCTGGCGGGACGGATCGAGTATGTGAACATGACGCCAGTCTCGGCCTTCGAGATTGACGCGGGACGAACTCATGAAGAGCGGCTCTGGCTAAGGGGTGGCTTTCCGGACAGCCTGCTGGCCAGGACGGACAAGGACAGTTTCCTCCTGCGCAGGAGCTTGATCCGGACCTATCTCGAACGCGACGTCCCTCAATTCGGACCGCGCGTTCCGGCCGAGACGCTTGAACGCCTCTGGATGATGCTCGCCCACAACCAGGGTCAGCTCCTCAACGCCTCCAGACTTGCCGCCTCCCTGGAAGTCTCGTCTCCAACCGTCTCACGCTATATCGACCTGCTCGCCGATCTATTGTTGGTGCGCCGCCTCCAGCCGCTCATCGCCAACGTGGGGAAACGACTGGTCAAATCTCCCAAGGTCTATGTCAGAGACACTGGCCTCCTGCATGCCCTGCTCAGCCTGCGCTCCTTGCCGGATGTGCTCGGCCATTCCGTTGCGGGATCAAGTTGGGAAGGCTTCGTGCTGGAGAGCCTCTTGGCGGTAGCGCCCGATGATGCCAGCGCTGCCTTCTATCGCACGGCGGCCGGCGCAGAGGTGGATCTCGTTCTCGATCTTGGCGGCAAGCTGGGACGCTGGGCCATCGAGATCAAGCGGACCGTAGCGCCATCGGTGTCCAGAGGGCTCAGGGTCGCCATCGAGGATCTCAAACCCGATCGCAGCTTCATCGTTCATGGCGGCGAGAAGGATTTTCCTCTTGGCGGCGGCGTTGAGGCCATCACCCTCCGTGCTCTGAGTAGGTTGCTGCGGAATGCAAGATAAAGATAGCGCGGCGGTTTGGACGCCAACCGCCTGTCTGCACATAGAAAAAACCGCCGCGCCTTCATGAGGCGCTGGCGGCGGATCCGCCGCAACTTCGCGAGCGGGGTGCAAGCAGTGGAATTGATGCTGGGAGTCGGCATTCTCGTCATCATGACGAAGCGCGAGAATGAGTTCGAACTGAAGCTTGGCCGGATCGGCGACGAGCGGTCCTCGACCCTTACCGGCGTGCGCGCCAAAGTGCATCAGCACACTGGCGCGAAGGCCAGGCCTAAGACACGCATCGCACCCAGGACCGGCATCCGCGCGCATTTCCGGAAGGGCTCGGCGGGCAGGCCAAGGCCTGTCATTCCCTCCCAGCGTCGCGTCGTCGTGAAGGCCCGCTACGCGATGCACGGTTCAGGCAAGGGCGCGCCGTTGCGGGCGCATGTGAGCTATCTGGCGCGCGACGCCAAAGCTGCCGAGCGCGGCGAGCCGGGGCTTGAGCGCTCGGTCGATTATCTGCAACGCGCGGACACGCCAGGAAACGAACGCTTCGCCTTCTACGATCGCTTGGAAATTGGTGTCGACGGCAAGGCGGTCACGGCCGGGTGGGCAGAGGACAGTCGGCATTTCCGGCTGATCATTTCCGCCGAGGATGGCGAAGCGCTGGGCGATCTCAAGCCCTTTATCCGCGAAGTGATGTCGGGCCTGGAGCGCCAGCTGGGCACGAAGCTGGAATGGCTGGCTGTAGATCACTGGGATACCGACAACCCGCATACGCATGTTCTGATCCGGGGACGACGTGCGGATGGGCAAGACCTGTTCATTCCTTCCAGGCTGATCTCCTCGGGCATCCGCGAGCATGCGCAGGAGGTTGTGACTCGGGTGCTTGGCCCCCGGCTGGAGAGCGACCTCGCGCGCGATCAATGGCGCGAGATGAGCCGGATGGCGGCAACGTCTTTGGATCGCGAGCTGATCGCCGCACAGGACGGCGAAGGAATGATCCGCGTCTACCGGCCTCACCTGATCGCGCGGCTGGAGCGGTTGGAGGCCTGGGATCTTGCCCAGCGGACGCGGGATGGCTGGCGTATTTCGGAAGACCTGCTCGGCAAGCTCAAGGCCCTCGAGCAGCACGAGGCAATTGAACGGGCCGTCTCACCCCATCGCAGACCTGGCGAACTTTTGCCGCTGCTAGCTGCCGTCCCGACAGATGCGATCGAAGGTCAGCTCGTGCACTATGGGCCGGCGGACGACATGGGCGATGTCTTTCTGGCGGTCATCGAGACGGGCAGGGGAGAGTTGCGCTATGCGCGCATCGCGCGGGAAGCTGACCAGCTCGCGCTCGATGGCGTCGTCGCGGGTTCGCTTGTAACGCTGGAGCCGAACGTGCCGGCGCCTAAGCCGGCGGACCATGCCATTGCCGCCATCGCAGAGAAGACCGGCGGGCTATACTCAGCCGAGCATCACCGGTGGGTTTCGCATCGCGTAAGTGACAGTCTGATCGAGGCAAACATCCGCCGTCTCGAAGCGATGCGACGGATGAGCCTCATCAGCAGGGAAGCGAATGGCGTGTTCCTCGTGGGCCATGATCACCTCGCGCGGGCGACGCTGTTCGATGAACGGCTTTCCCGGCGTTACCCGATGATTGCCGGTGTCGCTTCCTACTGGACCCTGGAAGAGCAGGTAACCGCCATCGGTCCCACGCGGCTCGACCGCGTACTGGCGGGCGAAGTCGCCCAACCCGAGGGCGAGGGCGCCTTCGCCCGCCAGTACGCTTCCGCGCTTCAGCAACGGCGGTTATTCCTGATCGAACAAGGCTGGCTTGGCCGCGATCAGTCGGTGTTGCCACAATCGACGCTTAGCTGGTTGGCGACAAATGAAGTGCGCGCCGCGGCCGACGATCTCAGGGCAGAGATTGGCAAACCTGTCCTGACCGCGCGGCTCAACCAAATCCAGGGCGTTTATGCGCGGCGGATCGATCTTGCACAGGGGCGCATGGCGCTGATTGATGCAGGGCGGCACGCAGTGCTGGTGGACTGGCGGCCGGTGCTCGAACGTTTTGGCGGCCGACAGGTCGAGGGCGTGCTACGCGGGCGAGGCATATCGTGGAGCCTGCAACGCGGACTGGGGCCCGACCTGCCGCCGATGTAGCTCGCCCGCCGATGTGCATTTTGCGCGGCGGATCCGCCGCATTTTCTGGCGGGGGAAGAATCAGTTCGCCCTGTGAATATGCCTGTGAATGATCTGAGCAGGATGCCTTCACATGTCACGCCGCTCTAAAGCCAGTTCCGTTTCGACCTTGCAGCCGGATCTCTTCGCCTTCGGTATGTCGCCGCAGCCCGAACCTGTCGTGCAGGATCGCAATGCGAATCCCGTTGCCGCCAGGTTTCCGGTGATCGCCTGTTCGATCGTGACAACCGCTGTCTCGTCGACGGCCCCGCCAGGAACAAAGAAGCCTTCGGCTGCCCGCGCTCTTCGCGAGACACGAAGTGTCTCAGTTGCCGATCTGCCTGAATACCCGCTGCTCGATCAGGAACTGGTCGATCGCTCAATCGCCGCGCTTCCTCCCAACCGCATCTGGTTCACCTACCGCGCAATCAAAGAGTGCTTCGGCGTTTCCAGAGCGACAGTTGCCAGGAAGGTGCAGCAGGGGCTCGTACCCGGCATCCGGTTCCGCGGCGCGAGCGTGCTTCCAGACGGACCGGTCCGGCGGTTCGATCGCAACCAGCTCAGGTGGCTTCTTCTGGCCTTGCGTTCACACTAGAAGCGCTACCCGCGGCCAGCGTTCGGGTCCTCCAACAGCGTCTCAACTCACCTCACGAAAGCCCACGCTATCTCGGTCGTCCTGTGGGTTGAGACGTGGGTTAGCTGAAGAGCGACTTGTCGAGAGCGCTTTTATCACATAAATACAGGGCGTTTTGTGAGAATGTGGCGGAAGGGGTGGGATTCGAACCCACGGTAGAGTTTCCCCTACGACGGTTTT
>JBMOGP010000222.1:0-4957 GCA_049318285.1 Hyphomonadaceae bacterium | reverse complement strand
GTTTTCTCTTGAGCCGGGGCCACAGAGCGGATTTGGCCACTACCAGGCCCAAGAGGTTCGAACTTTGGCCTGGCTCAAGAGCACTTTTATTTCTTATAATTGATTAACGCATAACGCCCGATGGCGTCTGGGGCGCGGGGTTCGGAAGCGTTATGGTACTGCGTAGAGTGCCGTCAGATGGGGCGCGGGCCTACGTTTATGAACGCGCATACCATCCACGGCCAGCTCGAAGAGCTTGTATTCACGGGCGTGACTTCATCGGATCCTCCGGCCAATCTCGATGACCTCCTGAAGGAGCTCGAGAACGCAAAGACGAATCCGGAGCTGATCGTACCCGACCTCGACTTGGTGATCCAGTACATGAAACGGCTTGAGACGTTCTCGCTCCTGCACATCACGGAGACGACTGAAGTGCCGACGCACTCTCTCGTGGAGGCGCTGTACCGCGCGCGGCAGGACCATTTCTGCGGCGGGGCCAGCGGCATGACAGAACTAGAAGCTGCGCTGGCGGCGTTTTGCATTGAGCACGGCCTGTCCCAGGCGCAGAGACAGGATCTGTGCAACTTGCATTTTCATCGCGGGCTTATCAGCGCAGGCTTGGCTCCCAGGATGGACGGACATTCGCAGGCGGCGATGGTGCCAGCATTCGAGGAGGTGTGCTTGAACTTCGATGAAGCCGACGTCCAAAACTTCGGCCCTCTAAAGGTTTGGGTCCGAGACATCGTTAGCGTGATGTGGTACATGCTCTGCGACCCGGCGGTCCACCTGCCCACTGACCTGGCTAAGCAGTACGAGGAGCTGTACGATCCCGAATGCGTCGCGGGGAACGACCCATGTCGCGGGGCGATGTCTCCAGACATCTGCAACTCCTTGTGGTTCAAGCATGCGTATGCGCGTGTGCCAAAGGGCTTTCTTCTTCACCCCATCATCTTCTCTGCGGACGGGACGGTCTGCGGCAAGATGAACGGAAGGAATGTTCACGCCATGTTTGTTGCCAACGGGGCCATGCGCACCTCTGCGCGCAACCAGGCGCCGGGCATGAGACTTATCGGGTTGCTGATGCCTCCCACGGGAGGGGCCGGCTTGGTCGCGGCCGGTTCCGAGGCGCTGAAGCTGCGGTCGAACAGGTACTTCCAGCAGGTCCTTCATCATTTTGGGGAGGCGCTGAGAGCAATCGGACAACATGGCGTCACGTTGCCGTTGCCCCTGAACGGCCAGCTCGAGACATGGGAGAGGCAGAAGTGCGCGCTGTTGTTGATGGGCTACTGCGGGGATGTGGAGGAGCGACTAAAATGCGCGTGCGTCAGGGGCGGCCATACTGCGAACCGTCCGTGCCCGAAGTGCAACACCTGCGGTGGCCCCGCGTTGCTCGAGCCGGTGGAGACAAACCCGACGAGCACTGCCGCCCTGATGCGGCAGCCTCGCGAGCCGAGAAACCCGACGGCGGACAACGCCTTCATCGACGAATGCGCGGCTGCAGCAGTGCGGGCTGGGACGGTGACCCACGCACTGGATGCAATGCATGCAAGGGGCCTGCGCGGAGCGAAGGTCGTTGACGATATCCCTGGCTATGATTCAAAGGCAATGCTAATGGTCGACGATATGCACACGGCCGACGGGTTGACGCGACGTCTCGCGCACGGGGCAATCGTAGCTGTCACAACGGGCCTCGGCTCGCAGGACGCCAACGCGCTGGTTCGTCTCTTGAACATGCGGGTGCGCCTCTGCACTGCCTTCCCCGGGCCTCGCGGCACGCAGCGGCTCCCGCCCGGCGACCTGTTCGTGCACAACTCCGACGGTGCGCAGCTCGGGGCGCAGTTCACCTGTGCCGAAATGGCAGCGACTGTGTGGGTGCTTCCCTATGTCTTTGCGCGCTGGCCGAGGCTGTGCAAGGTCCTCCAATCGTGGGCGGAGCTGCACAACGAGATCCGCAACCCATGCCCGGATTGGCGCGCCGCGCGCCGCCTGTACGTGCTGTACCAGCGGCTCTTGAAGGCGTTTGACGACTCGGCCCTGGCCACCGTGCTGACGGAGGGTCTCAACACAGTGAAGACGCACGACATCCTGCACATCGGGGGCCAAAGGATCGGGTTTGGTGCGGCAGCGAACGTGGGCCTGCAGCAAATGGAGCACGAGCACATGCGGTCGGTGAAGCGCCCCTTCTACAAAACTGACAGGCGGAAGCTGGATATCGAGGGACGCATTGGCGCGGCGTTGGTCCGGGCGGAGACAGAGGATCTCAACCTCAGCTTGATAGCCTTGCACCACGTACGTCTCGGCTCGGAGAACGAGGCCGTGGCGGCCAAGTGGCGTGCGCTCGCCGGGATGGCGGTCGTCAACGACAAATGGTTGCGCGGGAGGGGGGAGCGCCACGGCATGCCTTCGTCCCTGACGCTCGGCTCCCTCGCAGATCTCCCGCCCTGCGATACGCCGATCGGGCGTTGTGACCTGTGCTGCGTTGAACGCCTCATCCAGGAGTCGCTCCAGTTGGAGACTGGCGGCCCGACTTTGTGCGATCCTGAGAGACCGGTGTGCACGGAAGACGTCGTCGAGCCCTACACGGGCTGCAAGGTGACAGGTGCTGGCCGTCACCGCTGCATCGAGTCGTGGGCGCACGCCCGGCCGTCCGCCAGCGCGCCGCAGTTCGACTTCGTCGCCTTCCCCGCGATGGCCGCCGACGGCTCCCGCACGCTAGTGGAGGCCGTTGGCTTCCTTGTCCTCGTCTTCACGTGCGCGAGCGTCAGAGAGCCGCTCGTGATGCTGCGAATGCTGCGGCAACAGCCGCCCGGCGATGCCGTGTACGCCCGCGCCGCGTTCGCTGCCGTGCGCGTGCCTCTGATCGACGGCTCTCGCTTGCTGCAGGTGGCCCTTGTCCGAGGCGCCGTTGTACCCTGACGCCTTGCACGGGGGGCTCGGCCCGCTATGCAAATGGGAGACCGATCCCGACTGCGAGTACCGCGTGCTGCCGGTCAGCACCATCGAGCGCGTCTGCGCGGTCGTGCCGCACGTGGGCGATGACGCGCTTGCAGCCTGGCCGCCGGACTACGCCCGCGTGGTGCACTGGTGGGTCAACGTGCACAACCGCGACCGCGCCGGCCCGGCGCGCGGCGTCGACTGGCTGGCGGGCGTGCCCGAGGAGGCGCGCCGCCGGCCCGCACCCGTGCAAGAGGCGATGTGCGAGGCCTGCGGCGGCCTCGCCTCCACCGACAAGAACAAGATGTACCTGTGCGACGCTGCCGGCTGCCTGCGCGGCTGGCATAAACTGTGCCTGCGGACCGCGTGTTGCGCCGTGCCCCGGCGGGGCGAGTCGTTCTACTGCATCCAGCACAGTGCCGGTGGCGGCGATGATGTCACTGCGATGCGCGTTGATTGAAACCAACCGTGAACCCCGGGCCAGCGCGCACCTCCCGCCAGGCGCACGGTGACTGGCAGTGCCGGCGCGCCCGAGGCTGGCGAGCCTCAGGCATCAGGCATCGATCATGATGGGCTCAGCCTGCGGCCCACTGGCCCTTCGAGTCAGGCTGGCGCTGATGCGGCACCGGCACTGGCATGACTCGGCGGACTACTATGCTCTGGCAGGGCCGGACCGTCCGAGTTGTCAGTGCGGCCACTGGCAGTGGCCCGCCGGCGGGGCCGCACTGGCCCGGGCCCCGCGCACTGCACTTCTGCTGACCTAGCTTTACCGCCTGCCGCCGCTGCTATTTCGCCTTCTTGCCAGTGGCCGGTTTCTTGGTTGCAGGGCTTGGCATCTGCGGAGGCGCTTCTTGCAGTTCGTCTTCGGCCATCCGCGAGTAGCCGTTCGGCAGCGGCCAGCAACCCGAGCAACCGCACATCGCCTTGCCGTGCCCTTCCGGCGTAGGCTTTCCGAATACGTGCCGCACAAACGCCGCCCGCCGAGCGTCAGGCGTTTCCAACCAGCAAGAGCGGCACAGATCTTGCGACGCGCGCCCTGCGACCGAAAAGCTCTCTGCCCAGGCAACTTTCTTGCACATGTCGCACGTGGCCTTCGGGAACTGCAAGTTCTCGTCCTCCGCTATGTCGGCTTTTCCGTCCTGGCCACGGATGTGCACGGCCCTTTTTTTGCAGTCCTCGTACTCATACACCTTGTGCATCGCGGACGTGAGGATGAAACTGCAATTCGCACCGTGGCCAATGGAGAGCACCATTTTCGGCTTGAGGGCGACAAACGCATCGGCCGCGCCGTCCGTTTTCACAATGAGCCACCCTGTGCCTTTCTTGATGAGCCCCACCTCCCGGCAGTACGGTCCGCAGAAAAGCAGCTCTTTTCGTCCTCGCCACTTCCCCCCTCTCCCGTTGAAATGAACCATGGTGCCGGTCGGAGTCTTCCACGACTCTGGCTCGTGCGCCAAGTCCCCACCCTTACCGGCAAACGGCTCCCAGTTGTGCGCGTGAGGGCCCATCACCGTTCCTCGCGTCATCCGCACGCGCACGCGCCCGTTCACATCCACCTTCCGCCACGCACGCCCAAGCGGTCGAGTATGATCGCCCGCGTCTTCGCACTTGTCTTCGTCCTGTACGAGCTCGTCATCTGTCAGGTCAAGATCGGCTCCGTGCTGCCGGGCGTGGTGTGTGTAGATGTGTCGGTGCGCAGTGTTGATCGCCGCTGCCCGCGCGTCGGCATATCCGTCGCCGTGTCGGTCCATCTTGGACACCTTCAGCAGCTCTTGGCACGCGCCCTTTGTCAGCACAGACGCGTTGGCCCCTGCAAGCCTCAGGAAGAATCTCTCGCCAAGTTGCGCCAGCAGCCGCGGTGTGTCGAGCACTGCTTCCACGAACGTTTGCTCAAGCACAACCTCCACCGACTGCACCTGCTCGGGCTCGTCCGGCGGTGCGCCGGCAGCGGCGCCCTGCTTGTTCGCTAGGCAGATGACCTGCACGCTCAGGTCCTCGTGTGACTCCACTTCAGGGGCGTGGTGCGGGACGACGCTGTCGATGA
>JBMOGP010000221.1:0-4957 GCA_049318285.1 Hyphomonadaceae bacterium | reverse complement strand
CCGCCGATATAGCCAAGATCGTTACCGCCGATCGTGACGGTGACGAGGCGCGTGTCCGGCGTCAGCGCATCGAGCTGGGGCGGGATCGCGCCGCGCGGGCCGGTGAGGTGGGCGGAGGTGGCGCCGCTGCAGCTGACATCGGTGAGGTTCAGGCTCAGCCGCGCGGCAAGCTGGTGCGCGTAGTTCTGCGTTGAGCGATAGCAGGGCGCAGGCGTCGCCTCATAATAGTCCGGTATCCCGGGGCCCGCGGCAAAGGACGAGCCCATCGCGACATACTTCGCGCCGCCTGGCATGGATGGCGCGGGTTCAGCGATCTGGACGCACGCCGTGAGCGCCGAGATTGCGAGAACAGCGCAGAACCGTGTGATGAGCATGACGCGTTTCCCCGGCACTTGATGAAGCGAGCTAACACCGGCGCGCGTGATCTGCCTAGCCGCGCATGCGCCCGCGCGATAAACCCCGCGCATGACCATCGAACCTGTCATGCTCGAAAATGCCTTTGTCCGACTTGAACCCCTGGAAGAGCGGCATCGCGCGCCGCTGCGCGCGGCGGGCAATGACCCGGATCTGTGGAGGTTCGCGAACGTGAATCTCGACAATACCGATTTTGACGCCTGGATCGAGCATCGCTTCGCCGAGATCAAGCGGTCGGGGGAGATGACCTGGGCGGTGTTCGACAAGGCGTCGGACAGTCATGTGGGGTCAACCAGCCTGCTCGCCTATGTGCCAGTGCACAAGCGGGTCGAGATCGGCTGGACCTGGTATGCCAGGCGCGTGTGGTCGGGGGCGGTGAACCCGTCCTGCAAGCGGCTATTGCTGGCGCATGGGTTCGAGGCGCTGGGGCTGAACCGCCTGGAGCTGAAGGCGGACGCGCGCAATGAGCGCTCGTGCAAGGCGATGGCGCGTTTCGGCGCGACGTTCGAGGGCATTCATCGCTCGCACATGGTGCGGCCGGATGGCCGGCTGCGCGACACGGCGTGGTTCAGCGTTATCCGCGAGGACTGGCCGGGCGTGCGCGATGGGCTCGATGCAAGGCTTGCTGCGTTTGCTGCGCCTCGGAAAATCGACTGAACTGGTGGCCGATCATTGAGTCGCGCTACAGGTCCTTCAGCGCGCCCGGGAGTTCCGATTAGCCTGATGACCTCGCCAATGATCAGCTTCGATGACTTCATGAAGGTCGACATCCGCGTTGGCGTGATTGTCTCGGCCGAACCGTTTCCCGAAGCGCGCAAGCCTGCCATCAAGTTGCGGATCGATTTTGGGCCAGAGATTGGCGAGAAGAAATCGTCGGCGCAGATCACGCGGTATTATACGCCTGAGGCTCTGATCGGTAAGCGCGTGCTGGTGGTCTTGAATTTTCCGCCGCGGCAGATCGGCAAGTTCATGTCCGAGGTGCTGACGCTTGGCGTGCCCGATGAGGCAGGGGAAGTTGTGCTGATCTCCCCGGATATCGATACGCCGGTTGGCGGACGGATGTTCTGACGCGCTACCGCCGCCCGGCGAGCCAGACGCCGGCAAGCACGAGCGCGCAGCCTGCGAGCTGCATCGTTGTCAGCGCCTCTCCGAACAGCGGCCAGGCTGCGAGAGCTGCTGCGACCGGCTGGATAAGCAGTAGCAGGCCGGCGAGGGCTGCGGGCGTTGCGCCGACGCCAGCGATGATCAGGCCCTGGCCGATCACGTGGGCGACGATGGCGAGCGCGAGCGGCCACGTGAACCAGCTGACATCGGGCGGGATCAGCGTCTCGCCGCGCACGCCACACGCGATTGCGGACACAGCCAGCGTGGTCGCCGTCGACCAGAACAGGACCGGCATCGCGCCGCTTTCACGGCGGGCGAGTTTTGCAAAGAAGAGGTAGAGGCCCACCATCACGGCGGCCACCATTGCGAGGAGATCGCCTGAAAGCGCTGCGCCGCCTGCGTTGGCTGCGCCGCGCGACAGCATGAAGGCGCCGGTGAGCGCCATGGCGAGGGCGACCAGCCAGATGCGGGCAGGCCGTTCGCGCAGCACGACCCAGGCGACGAGGCCGACGGCGGCGTTGCCGAGATTGACGAGGAAGGTCGCGTTGGCGACCGATGTCATCACAAGCGAGGCGTGCCAGAAGGCGATGTCGAGCCCGAAGAAGGTTCCGGCGAGAAGCGCCATGGGCGAGGGGCGACCGATCCTGCCGCCCTGCGCCTTGATCACCAGCGCGATGAGCGGCAGCGCGAATGCGAAGCGCCAGAAGCCTGTGGCCTGCGGCTCGAACGCGGAGAGGCGCAGCCCGATGGGCGCAAAGCCTATGGCGATGGCGCCAGCGATGAGCATCGCCGGGCCCGCCCAGGCGGGCCAGGGAGGACGGGTTTCGGCAGGCGTGTTCAAGCGGGCAATCCGATGCGGGCGCGAATGTCGACAGCCGCCAGGCCAGAATCGCGCAAGGCCGCGAGCGTCAGTGATCGGTCGCGTTTGGCGAATCGTCTGCCGGCCTCGTCGGTGAGCAGGCGGTGATGGGTGTAGATGGGTTGGGGCAGGCCAAGCAGTCTCTGCAGCAGCACATGCACATGCGTCGCGTCGCGAAGATCCTCGCCGCGAATCACATGCGTCACGCCTTGCGATGCATCATCATGCACGACGCAGAGATGATAACTCGCCGGCGTGTCCTTTCGCGCCAGCACGATGTCGCCATGGATTTCTGGACGCGCAGCAATGCTGCGTTCCGCCTTTGTTGCTTCGTCGCGTTCGCGAAATTCCAGACGCGCGAAAACTTCGCCTAGCAGGTCTTGTGAATAATTCATCGATAGGCGCCACGCGAACGGATCACCGCGCGCCACGCGGAACTCCTGCTCGTCTCCGCTCATCGGCGTGGCTGGCCCGCGATAGATGATTCCAGCGGCGCCTTCGCCGGGCCCGTGTGGCGCCGACATCGCCTGCTCGGCAATCTCGCGCCGCGTCAGGAAGCATCTATAGAGAACACCGAGGTTGCCCAGCTTCTCGAGTGCGCTGGCGTAGTCTGTGAAGTGTTCGGACTGGCGGCGGACAGGCGTTGGCCATGCGATTCCGAGCCAGGCGAGGTCTTCGAGGATCGCAGCCTCGTATTCGGGCCGGCAGCGCGTTGTGTCGATGTCTTCGATGCGGAGCAGAAGCCGTCCGCCCTCCCGCCGCGACCAATCGTGCGCGAGGAGGGCGGAATAGGCGTGGCCGAGATGGAGACGGCCTGTCGGACTTGGCGCGAAGCGCGTAACGAACGTCATCGCGCCCCGATTTGGGTTACTTGGTGTGCTCGGACTTCACGCCCAGGTCCTTGATGACCTGGGATGGCGTCGAAGAGCCCATCATTGCGCCCGTCATGACCGTCTCGAAGCTGGAGAACGGCATGGGCTTCGCCGGCTGGATCGCGAGACGAAGCTTGCCGCCGAGTTCCAGGAAGGAGGCGATCGGGTTGAGAAGGCCAGGGATTTCCGGAATGTCCTGGCTGACTGCGGCTGCCATCGTCTTCAGGCCGCTGGAGGCCACCGTGCGGACATTCTCCGCGGTCATCGGCTCGGCGCCCATGCCCATCGCGGGCGCGAAGTCGCCCATCAGGCCGTAGATCTTCGGCAGGCCGCCCTTGTCCTCCATGTTGAACTCGATGAGCTTCAGCGAGGTGCTGGTATTGAAGACGTTCGCAAGAGCCTCCTGGTCGGTGGCCTCGATGTTGTCTGGGATCAGGTCGGACACCGCCTTGAAGCTGGGGAAGCCGCCTTCATACTTGGTGTTGAACCTGAGCAGGTCCTTGCCGTCAAAGCCAAAGTCTAGCTTGGCATCGCCATTGCCCGCATTCCAGTTCCAGCCGAAATTGTAATCGCCGGCAATCTTGGACAGGCCGTGCTTGTTCAGCGTGCCTATAACCTGCTGCATGTCGGCCTTCTGGGCGGCAAGCTGTTCTGCGTAGAAAGGGTCATCTCCCACGTCGCCCATCATGGCGGAACTGGCGTCCTGCGCATACTCCATCAGGCCGGCGACATCGAGCGACATGCCTTTTCCGCTGGCGGTGAGCTTGGTCGGGATGAACCAGTGCCAGCCTGTGCCGTCGAACATGGATTCAGCGATCGTGTAGAACTCCTTGCCGCCGAGTTTGAAGCTTTCAGCCTGGCTGCGCCAGACGCCGAGGCTCATGAGATTGGTCTCAGCGCGGGGCGGGACAACGCCCTTGGCGAGGAAGTCCATAACCTTGCCGAGGCGGACATCCTCGATCGTGTAAAGGTCAACGGCATAGGTCACATCCATCGGCATGCCCATGTTGGCGCCTGTCGACGTGTAGGTCAGACCACGCATGTACATCGCGTCGGTGTCGCCGCCGCGCATGCCGCGCGCGCCGAGCGATTTGATCGCGAGGTCTGTCGACATTGTGTCGCCGAACTGGGTCATCGCGAAACCACCCTTCACGTCGAAGTAGGCAGCGGTATCGATTCCGAACGATTGATTGAAGGCGGCGAACATCTGCAGCACAGACATGAACGACGCCATCGGATCATCCGGATTGGCCGCAGCGGCGGGGGCCGGGGCGACCTGATATGGCTTCAGGACGATGTCGTCGATGATGATGCGGCCGGCGGAGAAGTCGTAACGGTCGAATGTGGTCTCGAAAGTTGCGGAGAAATCTTCGTTGCCGAAATCGAAGTCCGGATCGGTTGACGGCGGCCACTCTTCAGCGGAGGCCTCCGCGGTCGCATCCGCCGGCTGGAATTTCAGCGGGTTGGCGGGCTCAGCCTGGATGCCATCCTCTGGGAGAAGCATGAAGCCGTCGGAGAAGCCTTCATACGCCGCACCCATCATTCCGTTCATCAGGGTCGCGAGGCCGAAGGCGGATATATTCTTTGCGTCGATACGGCGGGCGAGCGGCCCGGATTCGGTCAGGCGCTGGCCGGCGAGGCGGGCCTTCAGGAGGTCAACGTCGAGATCATAAAGGCGGAGCTCGTCGATGCTGACGCCGACTTCGGT
>JBMOGP010000220.1:0-4976 GCA_049318285.1 Hyphomonadaceae bacterium | reverse complement strand
GTCGCCTTGAACATCAGATGTTCGAGAAAATGCGCTAGCCCCGCCTTGCCCGGCGCCTCGTCAGCCGAGCCGACGCGGTACCACATCATGTGCGTCACCACCGGCGCACGGTGATCCGGCAGAACGACGGCCTGCAAGCCGTTCGACAGCGTGAAAGTCTGGGGCGACCAGTTGTCGGACTGGGCCGACGCAGGCGCGGCCGACAGCAGCGCAACTACCGTCAGGATGGGCAAGGCTTTCGCCCAGCGAAACATCGGCGCGTTCCCGCCTCGCTTCAAAGACCCGGCAGCTTGCTGGTCTGCTTCGGCTGGATCAGCACAGTGCCGCCGCCGGTGATGTCCTTCACCGCCTCGGACTCCGCCTTCAGACGCGCCGCCTCAGCCGCGGGGTCGATCACCGGCTCGCCCGCAGGGCCTCCCCAGTTCAGGATCGTGTCGGCAAAGCTGCGGCTCTTGCGGACAGCCTGCGAGTTATCAAAATCGACCTGTGCGCGAACTGTACGCTCAACCGCGTCGCCGCCCGCTGCGCGAACGAATGCCTTCTCGCCCTCGCTTGCGTTGGCGCCGAGGTCCACACCGAACACGGCCACACGGGCCTGCGCTTCCGGCGACAATTCCTGCGGCCGCGCCTGGCCGAGGGTCGGCGGGCGGAGATTGTATTCAGGCGGGACCGTCAGCGGGGCCTTGCGAACCACCCGGAACTCATCGGGTCCATTGGTCGACGCGCAACCCGCAAGCGTGATTGCCGTTAGGGCCACGAGGCCGAAGGTGGACTTGCGCTTCACTGAACTCTCCTATCGAGCCGCCCGCATAAGGCTGGCAAGGGCCTATTCCTACCACTTCTAGCGCGCCTGCTTGCGCCCGGCCAGAAGCTGATCCAGCAACAAAACGCCCGCTCCAACGGAAATCGCAGCATCTGCGACATTGAAGATCCACGGGAACCCCACATCCCAGCCGCCAACGTTCCAGCCGAACCAGGGTCCCTGAAAATCAATGAAATCAACGACCGCGCCAAAGATCGCCCTGTCGATGAGGTTGCCGACCGCGCCGCCAATCACCAAAGACAGCGCCAGAGCGGTCAGCTTCCGCTCCGCCCGAAGCAGCCAGATCGTGAATCCGATGGCGATACAGGAGATCACGGCAAACAGCCCCCAGCGGGCGAGCCCCTCGGCCTGCATGGCCCCAAAGCTCACGCCTCGGTTCCAGATCATCGAAAAATCCATGAGGGGCGACAGCTCGATCCGGCCGCAGGGCGCAGCGCCTGTCAGGCAGTCGATTGCCCTGAATTCCGGCGTGCCCAGCACCCATGCCTTGGTCAACTGGTCCACCACCACGATCGCGATGACGAGGGGAATGCCCCAGCGCCAGGCCGTGGTCATCTTCTCGCGCGAAAGCCAGTCCATTGAAAAAGCCATCCAACTACCTCAAACGCCGCGATACTCACGAACAGCGGCCGCATCCCTCGGCGTGATGTCGGGATAGGCGGGATCAGCTGTCGCGGGATCGAAATACTTCCAGGACCGCGCGCACTTCACGCCTGAGGCGCGAGCCGTGAATATGGCCGTGACGATTGCCCCAGTGAAACCGCGCGAAATTGCGCCTGACCCTGGGTCGACGAGCGTGAATGGACGTTCAGGATCCGTTGCGTCGGCAGTCGCCCCAGGGATCTCCGTCACGAGCCGGGCAGCTGACGTGATGAAAATCTCGGCCGGGTCCTCCCCTGAGAACAGGCCAGCCACCGCTTCACCCGGAACGAGCACTGTCACATCAGCCTCCAGGGATGACCCGATGCGCTTTTCGCGGCGCTCGATCTCGAGCGCGCCAGTCACGTCCTTGCGTACGTCCAGGATAGCTGCCCACCTCGCAGCGTGACCTGCATCCAGCCACACCGCCGGCGTCTCCGGGAACAGCTGCAGGTGCACCGAGCCCATGCCGGGATAGCGCTGCTCCCATGCTTCTTCGCAGGTGAATACCATCACCGGCGCAAACCAGACCGTCAGACGCTTGAACACCTCGTCCATAACCGTCCGGCACGCTCGCCGGCGAAGCGACGATGGTGCGTCGCAATACAGACTGTCCTTCCGGATATCGAAGTACACCGCCGACAGATCGACGACACAGAAATTGACCAGCTCATGGAAAGCCTTCTTGAAATCGTAGGCCCCGTAAGCAGCGCGCACCACCTTGTCGAGTTCGGCAAGCCGGTGCAGCACCCAGCGCTCCAGACCCGGCAAGTCGGCATGCGCGACACGCTCTGACTCATTGAAGCCATCCAGCGCACCGAGAAGGTAGCGCATCGTGTTGCGCAGCTTGCGATAGATGTCGCTGTTCGCGTTGAACAGGTTCCAGCCAAAGCTCGGATCATCCGCATAGTCCGACGACGCCACCCAGATGCGCAGGATGTCTGCGCCAAACTTCTCGCAAACCTCCATTGGCGAGATCACGTTGCCGAGCGACTTGGACATCTTCTCGCCATCCTCGGCCTGCACGAAGCCGTGGGTGACGATGGCGTCGAACGGTGCCCGCCCACGCGTGGCGCAGCTCTCCAGCAAAGACGACTGGAACCAGCCGCGATGCTGGTCCGAGCCTTCGAGATAGACATCAGCCGGCCATTTCAGGCCGCGATCTTCCAGCGTGAACGCGTGCGTCGTGCCCGAGTCGAACCAGACATCGAGAATGTCGTTCACCTTCTCATAGTCCGCCGCCCGGTATGCCGCACCTAGGAATTCCTGCGCGTCGCCGCCGAACCACGCGTCGGCGCCGCCCTCGAGGACCGCCTCAACGAGAGTTCACGGCTTCGTCCTTCAGGATCTCGCCTGTCTCCCGATTGACGAACAGCGTCAGCGGTACGCCCCATGCACGCTGGCGCGAGATTAGCCAGTCGGGCCGCTCCGCCACCATCGATCGCAGCCGCTCACGTCCACGCTCCGGCGTGAACGCCGTTGCATCTATCGCCTCAAGACAAAGGTCGCGCAGTGACTTGCCTTCCTTCCCGGGCAAGTGATTTAGCGGCATGTCCATCGCGATGAACCATTGCGATGTCGCCCGGCGGATGACAGGCGCTTTTGATCGCCACGAGTGGGCGTCACGCAGGGTTGTCACGCCTCGCGCCAGCAACGCGCCGGCCTCGATCAGCCTGTCCAACACGGCCTTGTTCGCCGGCCCATCCTGACCGCGCTTCTTGCCCTCCGGCTCAATGATCGCGAGCCCTTCGAACCCCGGGCACTCCTTCGTGTAGCGTCCGAACTCGTCGACGGTGTTGGGGATTGCGTCGTGCACGCCACGGAAATCCAGCATGCGCGAGTTTGCGACCCATACCTCGTAATCGTCCTCGCCATGACTTGGCGCCGTATGGACGAAACCAGTTCCGGCATCATCGGTGACGTGAGAGCCCGGTAGCAGCGGAACATCAAAATCATACCCCCCGAGTCCGGCATGACGGAAGGGATGGGCGAGGGTCATTCTCGCGAGTTCCGCCGTGGTGACATGCGAAACACGCGTCCAGGCCGCCGCCTTCGCGGCCTTCATGACGCTTTCCACCAACCTGTCCGCCACGATCAACTGGTCGCCGGGCTGGATCCAGGGCTCAAACGCCAATCCCTGTTCCACGCTATCGCAACGATAGAGCCCATAAGCGATATCGGGATTGAACGAGACAGCGCGGTTCGCCGGTATGGTCCACGGCGTGGTCGTCCAGATCACCACGGAGGCCTGCTTCAGCCGGCCCTCATCGGCTTTGGTGACAGGGTCGCTGATAACCAGCGATTCCACCGGAAACTTCACCCAGATCATTTGCGCCTTGCGGTCGGCGTACTCGACCTCCGCCTCCGCCAGCGCGGTCTGTTCAACGGGACTCCACATCACTGGCTTGGCGCCCCTGCGCAATTGACCGCTCATCGCGACCTTCAGGAATTCCTTCACGGTCGCAGCTTCCGACGAATACGCCATCGTCAGATAAGGATCGCTCCAGTTGCCTGCGCCGCCGAGCCGCTTGAACTCGCTGCGCTGGATGTCGATCCACTTCTGCGCGTAGTCGCGGCAGGCCTTGCGGAATTCCGCCATCGGCACGTCCCGCTTCTGCTTGCCGACGGCGCGGAACTCCTCCTCGACCTTCCACTCGATGGGAAGGCCGTGGCAGTCCCAACCGGGAACATAGTCCGCATCGAAACCCATCATCTGCCGGGTCCGCACGACAAGGTCCTTGAGCGTCTTGTTCATCGACGTGCCGATGTGGATGTGCCCGTTCGCATAGGGCGGGCCGTCATGCAGCATGAAGGCCTCGGCCCCACGCCTCTTTGCGTCGGCGCGAAGCTGGCCGTAGAGATCTTCCGCCTCCCATTTCGCAAGGCGTGCGGGCTCCTGCTGAGGCAGGCCGCCGCGCATCGGAAAGTCGGTTTTGGGCAGGAACAGCGTGTCCTTGTAAGGGTTTGCTGCGTCGTCTTTTTCAGGGCGTGTCATGTTCGGATTCTGGGGTGTCGCTTGAGTGGGAGCCTAAGGCGCATACGACTTTCCCGGCGGCAAACGCGCTAGACCGCGCCCGCCGGGCCCATAATTCGGAGTATAGCCGCTCTGGTCATGCCCGGCTGATAGCGCGTCGCTTCCGCTTCGCCTAGGGGATCACGCCAGCGGCGCGAAGCAGAAAATCCCCGTTATGGCGGCGGACCCTGGAAAAAGTGGCCAGGCTGACCTCCAGGTTCATCTCGGAAATGCCTCCATCGAGGATGATGCGTCGCAGACCACGCGGTCACCCGTGCCCTCGAACATGAAAAAGGCCACCTCGTGCCGGTTGAGCCTGCTGACACGATCCAGCACCCCCGCCGGCGTCGATCCGGGAACCGCCACCCGCGCCGTCAGCGTGATCCGCTCGCAGCGCACGCCCCGCTGATGGCTGAGGCAATGCCGCGCCCCGGCCCGGAATGTCTTGCCGTCCGGCCCGCGGAATCTGACCAACGCACCGGTCTCCGAAGCTTCCTCCCC
>JBMOGP010000219.1:0-4996 GCA_049318285.1 Hyphomonadaceae bacterium | reverse complement strand
GGGCTCCTTGCCGACCGGCTGGCAGGCAGGACCGAGATGACGCGGCCATGGCCGACCGAGATCCAGATGCTGACGCAGCAGCAGGCGAAGGACCTGCAGGCGGGGCTCAACAGGCTCGGCTTCAGCGCGGGCAGCGTGGACGGCATCATCGGCCGCGGGACACGCGGCGCCCTTCAGAAATTCCAGAAATCGAAGGCACTGGTGGCGGACGGATTCCCGACGCTGCAGATGCTTGAGCAAGTGCGGCTTGCGGCGGCGGCCCTTCCCGGCTGACCTGCACACAGCCGGAACCTGCAGCGCGCGCATACGTTCCCCCTGCACAGCATGGGAGTTCAGCATGGCGCTCGAAGAACGCACGACGATTGTAACCCCGGCCGGCGCAGGGAAAGGAAACGGATTCCTCTACTTCGCCGCTGGCGCGCTGATTATTGCCGTCGGGGTGCTGGCGTGGATGTTCTACACGGGCCAGACAAGCCGGGCTGCGCCGGACTCTGCGGTCGAGCGTGCTGCTGACGCGATCGGCGATGCCGCTCACGATATCGGCGACAGCGCTCGCGAGGCCACACGCAACATCCCCGAGCCGCGGCCCGCTCCGGCTCCTTCTCCGCAACTGACGCCGGTTCTGCCGCCAGGCTAGAGCCGTCTGACCGGCGACGGTTTCTCTCAACAGCGGCGCCATGGCGGGCGCGGTTTTCAGTCTTCGTTCAGGCCGGCGGCTTGTCCTTCGCAACGGCCTCTTCGATCGTGCGGGGGCCAACGCCATCGCCTGACCTGGCCGTGAAGAAGGCGTAGATCGCCATCACGACAACCAGCCCGGCGCAGAAGATGAAGGGGCTCTCTCGCGAGACGTTCTCGTACATCCATAAGCCGAACAGCGGCGAGATGACGAAGCCCATGCCGTTGGCTGCGGTGATGAGCCCCGCGACATCGCCCTGCTGGTCCTGCGTGGCGGCGAGCGACACGCCGACGGAAAAGCCCGGCCGGGAAAAGCCCTGTCCCAACCCGAACAGGATCTGCGCGAAGGCGAACAGCGCGAAGTCCTGCGCCCACACCATGAAGATCGAGGCCATCGCCAGCATCAGGGCGCCATAGACGAGCAGCGCGCGAACCGAGAGCCGCATGCGCGGGATCAGCACGAGCTGCGAGATCAGCGTCGCCATCGCGCCCATCGTCATCGCCGGGCCGGTGAACTGCGCAGAGGCGGCGCCAGGCGCGTTCATGCGATCCATGATGGCGTAGGGAAAGGTCTGGCTCAGGACACCGGTGATCAACGACAGGCCGACCGCATAAAGGAGGAAGGGAAAGATGGCGGGGTGACGCCACAGACCCTTTGTCCCGGTCTTCGCAATGCCGCCCTCGGCACGGGGCGCGCGCGTCTCTGGCAGGCGGAACAGCACGATCGCGCCAATGGCGGTCGCGATGACCGTAACAACCACAAGCGGCAGCAGCAGCCCGACGGCAGGGGACAGCAGCGCACCCGCTGTGATCAGCACGGCGGCGGCGGCAGGGCCCGCCATCTGGCCGAGCGTGAAGCCTGAGGTGAGCGTCGACAACTCGTTCATCCGCTCCTCGCGGCTGGTGCGGTCGGCGACGTAGGCCTGGGCGGCTGGATTGGTCGCCGAGCCGAAGACGCCGAACAGCGTGCGCGCCACCAACAGCAGGACAAAGATCATCAGCCAGTCGTTGATCCAGTTCATCAGGGCGAGAAAGGACACCAGCGCAAAGAAGAACATCGAAGCGGCAAAGCCGATCATCCCGATGGCGGCGACGCGGCGCCTGCCCCAGATGTTCGATTTTGCGCCCCAGTAGGGCGCGGTCACCACCCAGACAGCGGCGGAGAGCGAAAAGATCGCCCCGGCCGTCCAGTCCGGCAGGCCAAGCTCACGCGTCAAGGGCGGCAGCACGGCAGAGGTCAGCATGGTGTTGCCCGCTCCCACGGCGAGCAGGCAGAAAAACAGAAGCAGGAAGGCCCCTCGCCTGTCGGGCCGCGATACGTCGAGGGTGGAGCCGGAATCCATCCGGTGGGGATAGGCCGGGGCACGATTCTGCTCAAGCGGACGTTGGGTCGCGTGTCGGCCTGTCGCGCCATGCCACCGCTGCATGGACGCGACGGGTCGGACGGATTTAAGATCGTGCGGCAACGGATGGAGAGTTCGATGGCCGACCGGATCACGCGCGCACTGACACTCGCCGCGCTTGCATTCGTTGTGGCGATGCCTGCAGCGGCGCAGTCGCGCATCAAGTCCATGCCAGGTTATGAGCGCTGGGCGGAGATGTCGCCGAAGATCGCCTCGTCAGTGAAGTCGGGAGCGATCACACCGACATGGGCGGCGGATTCGGCGTCTTTCGACTACATGCTGGAGGGTGTGCGCTGGCGCTTCGATGTTGCGACACTGAAGGCTGAGCGCGTGGTGGACGCGCCAGGCGAGCCGGCGCCGGCGGGACCCGCCGCACAACCCGCAGCAGCAGCAGCAGCAGCAGCGCCAGGCGGCCTCGTGCTCGCACGCGGCCGCGGACGTGAGGCCGATGTGCTTGCGCCGGATGGGAAGTCGCGCGCGTTCTCGCGTGATTACAACATCTGGTATCAGCCTGGTGATGGCGGCGCCGAACGGCAGATCAGTTTCGACGGAGGCGAAAAGCAGCGCATCCGCCATGGCGTCGGCAGCTATGTCTATCTCGAGGAGTTCAGTGTCTCGCAGCCGGTCTGGTGGTCGCCCGACGGTTCGAAGCTCGCATGGATGCGCTATGACGAGGGCAAGGTGGACGACTACTTCCTCCAGCTCGACCAGACAAAGACACAGTCGAGCGTGCTGACGCAGGCCTATCCGCATCCAGGCGCCCACAATCCGGTGGCGGACCTGATGATCTTCGACTTCGCAACAGGCCAGACACGCCGGATGGACGTGCGCGAGGGCATGCCCTTCTCCAATAACGTCATCGGCCATTATGTCTGGAACGCTCTGTGGACCAAGGACGCGGCGGAAATCCTGGTACGACGCGCAGACCGCCTGCAGAAGACCTATGATATCGCTGCCTGCGACCCGGCGACCGGGGCGTGCCGGTCCGTCGTGCGCGAGAGCCGGCCTGCAACCTGGGCGCAGGGAGGCGCGCCGCGCTTCCTCGACGACGGCAAGCGCTTCATCTGGACCTCGGAGCGCAATGACTTCCGGAACCTGTATCTCTACGACCTGTCCGGCAAGCTGCTGACCACGCTGACGCAGCACAGCTTCGACGTGGTCGACGTGGTGAAGGTGGATGAGGCGGCGGGGCTGGTCTGGTACACCGCACGCTCCGGCGACACGCCGATGAAGGTCCAGCTGCACCGGGTGACGCTCGACGGCCGCAGGAATGTGCAGCTTACAGATTCGCGGCTGAACCATCGGGTGGAACTGGCGCCGGATGGCAAGCACTTCGTCGACATCGAACAGGCGCACGACACCCCGCCGGTGACACGGTTGCGCGACTTTGACGGCAAGGCGCTGGCCACAGTGGCGGCAAGTGACCTGTCGCAGTTCGACGCCCTGGGACTGGAGAAGGCGAGGCAGTTCTCCTTCATGGCTGCCGACGGCCAGACGCAACTGCACGGCATGATGCAGTTCCCATCCGATTTCGATCCGTCGAAGACGTATCCGGTGCTGCTCAACGTCTATGGCGGGCCGGGCTCGAACGGGCTGAACGAGACGTTTGCGACGCCCAGCGCCCTGGCCGAGTACGGCTTCATCATCCTGCGGCTGGATGCGCGCACGAATGCCGGACGCGGGCGCAGGGTGCTGGACCAGGCCTACCAGCAGCTCGGCATTGTCGAGATCGACGACTTCGCCGCCGGCATACGCGCGGTCAGCGAGCGGTCCTACATCGACGCCAGCCGCATCGGCGTCTACGGCACGTCCTATGGCGGCAGCGTCGCCGCGCTGCTGGTCATGCGATATCCCGAGCTTGTGCAGGCCGCCGTCGCCAATTCTCCGGTCACGGACTATCGGCTGTACGACACGGCGTATTCGGAACGCTTCCTCGGCCTGCCCGACCAGTCGCCGGCCGCCTACGACCGTTCGGCCGTGATGACCTATGTCGCGGGGCTGAAGGGCGACCTGATGATCTATTACGGGACGTCGGACGATAATGTGCATCCGAAGAATTCCCTGCAGCTGATCAGGGCATTGCAGACGGCCGGCAAGAGTTTCGAGGTTCAGGTCGGGCCCGACCGGGGGCATACGGGGATGGACCAGACCCGCATGATGGAGTTCTTCATCGAGCGCCTGATCCTCGACCGCGGCCGCCACGATGCGTCCTTGACCAACAGTCAGGTCAAGACGCCCCCCGCCATTCAATGAAATCAACGACTTGATTATCCGGCCGGAGGCACGTCGCCAGCGCATCGGGAGTCAAGTGATTAATTGTAAGGCATTTTCTCGTTTGCGGCATCTCGGTATGGCACATTTGCATCAGTCTCGTGCTATAGCGCGCACCGGTTGTGCGTTATTTCTCAAAGAAGGGCGCGCTGCCAACCGCTCGGGAGCGAATAGTCCGGCACGGCACGCCGGGCTCGTAGCGACTGTCTCAAGGGGTGCTGCGTGCAGTCAGTCAAGATCGAGGGGCGTTCGTTGGAGAGCGTCGCCCACAAGCCGCGCAAAGACCTCAGTGCGACCGGTTCCTTCGGGGCCGGTTACAGCGCCTCCGACGCTGGCTTTGCGCGCCGCCCGCCCGAACAACGCCTCGACATGCCGGCCCAGCCGCTTGTCACCCGTCGCAGCCGCCCCGCGCCGGAAAGCGACGGCAAGTGGCGCTTCCTCGTCATTCTCGCCTGTTCGCTGACCACCACCTTTTTCGCGGCCCAGGCGATGCTGGCGGGCTTCGCCGCCGGCGGGCTGAATTATCTCGAATGGCTGGCGGTCGGTCTGTTCGCAGTCAACTTCGCCTATCTTGGCATCGCCGCATTCACCGGCGTCGCAGGCACGATCGTGCTCCTGACCTCGCCCCGCATCCCGCCGCCGACTGC
>JBMOGP010000218.1:0-5013 GCA_049318285.1 Hyphomonadaceae bacterium | reverse complement strand
CGCGAGGGCTGGGACAAGCTGACCTGGAGCTTTGCGGTCTTCTTCATCGTGCTGGCCGGCGCCAACGAATATGTGCGCATCAACTTCCACCAGGGCGTCAACTACAACATCCTCGGGATGACGATGGACGGCGTGAACGTGTGGATCATGTTCAAGATCGCCATCATCATGCCGGCGACCGGGATCTACGCATGGGCGATGACCCGCCTGCTGCAGCGCCACCGCCTGCCCGAGCCCGAGCGCAATGACATCACGGCCACAGCTGTTGCGGGCATGCCAGCGGCGCACAAGAATGCCACGACAGACGCAACACCAGCCGGTTGAGGCTAGGCGGCACTACCGCGGTCCGGTCGCGTGCGCAGCGCCGCGGAAGATGGCGTTGGCGAGAAGGACATTGAGACCGTCGAGATAGGCGCGCACCGTCGGGTTCTGAGTGAACACGATGAGTTGGCCGCGGCCCTTCGGCTCCACAACGACAAAAGGCTTGAACGCCAGCTGTCGTTTCGTCTCCTCCCACAGATAACCGGATGTCACGAGTTCTGCCGGGCCTGCGAAGGTGACGACATTGACCCCGTGGTCACGCCTTGCAGGCGTGTAGATGTCGCTGCCAGACATCAGCACGTTGAGTGACGGCTTCAGCCCCGCGGCAAGCCAGTGATCGGGATCAGGCGTCGCCTTCACCAATGCGCCGGGCGAGGCATCGGGAGCCTCTTCCGTCGGCGTTTCCGCCGCCGTGAGGGCGTCGCGCGTGGTGATTTCTGTTCCGGGCGCTGTCGCCTTGTCGTCGTGCGTCGACGTTTTGTCTTTCCGGAAGGCGGTCTCGCGTCTGATGGATGACATGTCCGACTTGGGGTCCGCGACGAACCGCGCGGCTTCTCCGATCGCGATGAGGACGCCGCCGCGCTGCATCCAGGCGCGCAGGCCCGCCCCGCCATCACCCATGACGCCGCCAAAATTGCCGCCTTCGGGCAGGATAACGACGTCGAACTGCGACAGCTCGCTCGAGGACAGCGACGACGTGCGGACCGGCGTCACGGGGTAGCCGAACTGGCGCTCGATCACGAACCGGAGATTGCCTGCGGCGCTGGATCGCGTTGGCGCATCCCATGCGAGAGCGATGCGCGGGGCATGGTGACTTACCACCTTGCTGCTGCCGAAGCTCGGGCCGTCGGTGATCCAGCTGTCGTCGATTCCGGTGATGATCGCGCCGGTTTCTGCAGCGAGCCGCTGCAGTTTTGCGGCTAGCCCGTCAGTGCCGGAATTGCGGAAAATGAGGGTTCCAGATGGATAGGTGCGGCCTTCATGCGTAAAGGCGAAGTCTGAACTGGAGACTGCAATTCCCTGCCGCAGAGCAGAGGCGAGCAGGCGCACAGCAGACGTCGAGCCCCACGGCGCAAGAAAGCCATACGCCGCTTCGGGCCGCGACACGACCCCCGGCAGTTCGGTCTCCGCGGCGAATGGAGCCAGTGCGCCGCTTGCTTCATCGGCGCAGCGGTCGGTCGTCACGTTGAACATCACGGGAAGGGACCACGCCGTCACATCGTAGAGTTCGGGTTCGAGGTCCTTGGCGCGGCGGCGTTCCTGCTCGGCCATGAATTTCGGGTCCAGCGAGACCTGCGGCTCCATCAGCGTGCGGACGAGGCGACCGGCGGGCTGAGCAAGCGACACCGCGTAGGAGCCCGCCGGATAGGTTTTGCGGCAGGCGCGGATCGTGTCGGTGGCCCGGCTTACCTCAACGCCCTGCGCGGCAAGCAGTTTGGCGAGACGGTCGGCGGTCGACTGGTCCTGCTGTGGCGGGATCACATAGGAGCGCACCGCCCCCTTGCGGCCTTCATCAATGGCGGAGGCGCGGTAGGCGTAGAAATCGCGCAGCATCTTCTCGCGGTTGGAAGCGACAGTTTCCAAAGTCGCGATGGACGAGGTGAAGTGGCGGCGCACCGTATCCTGATAGCTCATGTCTAAACCGTCGGAGCGGTGCGCGAGCAGCCCGCGCGCGGACGCCTGCTCATAAGTCGTGCCGATCGAGCCGTGGAAGAGCGGCCATGCAGCGCCGTAGCCGGGATAGAAGGCGTCGTAGACTTCGCGGGTGAAGTAGGAAAAGCCGAACTGGTCGAACCAGCGCGCATTGTTCCGGCCGATCAGCTTCAGCGTATCGCGCTGGGTCTGCGTTATGTCCGGGTTGTAGGGATCGGCTTCGGGCGAGAAGAAGTAGGTCGAGTCCGAACCCATCTCGTGCAGGTCCACAAAGACGAGCGGAAACCATTTCTGGTAGATCGCGACGCGGCCACGTGTCTCGGGCTGCGTCAGCGAAATCCAGTCGCGGTTCATGTCGAACAGGTAGTGGTTGGTGCGCCCGCCTGGCCATGGCTGGTTGCGTTCGGCCGCGATGCGGCTTCCGGACGGTTCGAGCCCGGTTGTGTCGTAGAAGCCATTCACGAAGCGGTCGCGGCCATCGGGGTTCTGGACGGGGTCGATGAAGACCAGCGTGTTGGCGAGGATGTTCAGGACGGTGGGGTCGTTGCGGGCGGCGAGAAGATGATAGGCCGTCATCATCGCGGCGTCAGATGAGGAGATCTCGTCGCCATGGACGCCATGGCCAAGCCACACCGAGCCAGGCGCGCGCGCGATGATCGCGTTGGCGGCCGACTGGGATGTACGGCGCGGATCAGCGAGGGCCTGCATGTCTGCTGAGAAGGCGTCGAGCTGTGCAAGTCGCTCGGGCGACCCGATGGCGGCGTAGACCAGTTCGCGGCCCTGCCAGCTCTTCGCGTAGGGCGTGACGACGATGCGTCCGGGCGCGGCCGCCTGCAGGGCGAGGAAATAGCGGATGACGTCGGCGGCAGGCGTGATGCGCTCGCCTGACGGTTTCCCGAGAACGCTCTCGATCGTGGGAATCGCAGGATCGTAGCTGACGCCAGGCAGGAAGCTTTGCGCACGCGCCGCGCCGGGGGACGCAAGGCCCAGGATCAAGGCGGGGATGACCGCAGCCACGAAACGCAGAAAATGCATGAACGAACCCTCTTGGCCTCATTACCTATCGCACGCGTCAGGCCAAAGTCAGCGTCAGTCGCCTGAGGGGGGAGTGAAACAGGGGTCCCTGCCGCCTATTGCGGCAGGAGCCCACCGGGCGGTTCATAGAGAACGCCTGCGCCTGGACCAAGCGGCAGGTCGAGGAAGACCCAACCCGCTGTCATGAGCAGTCCCGCCACCATGAAGGTAAGCGCATAGGGCAGCATGAGCGCGAGCAAAGAACCTACGCCGAATGTCGTATCCCATCGTCGTGCAAAGACCAGAATCAGCGGGAAATACGACATCAGCGGGGTCATGATGTTGGTGTAGCTGTCGCCCATGCGGTAGGCCGCTGTCGTCATCTCCGGCGAGATGCCCAACAGCATGAACATCGGCACGACCACGGGCGCGAGAGCGCTCCACTTGGCGGAGGCCGATCCGATGAACAGGTCGAGGAAGGACGAGAACAGCAGCACGCTGACCAGCAGCACTGGTGCGGGCAGGCTTATGCCCTGCAGGATTTCAGCGCCGTTGATCGCGGCGATGGGGCCGAGGCGCGACCAGTTGAACATCGCGACGAAATGCGCGGCGAACAGCGCAAAAACGATGTAGGGTGCCATGGAGCGGATGCCGTCGATCATGCGGTCGATCACGTCGCGCGTGTTCTTTACCACGCCGATCGCAATGCCGAAGGCGATGCCGCACCCGAGGAAGAGCAGCATGAACGCGGCAATAAGGGCGGTGTAGAAGGGCTGCAGCTGGGCTGGGCCCTCGGCGGTCTCATCGATCAGCGGGGTATAGCCGGGCCAGAGACACATCGCGGCGAAGAAACCGACAACGACAAGCGCCACGACACCGGCCCAGGCGAGCCCACGCTTTTCGGCTGGCGTGACGGCGGACTTCGCGAGCTCCGCCTTCAGCCCATCGTCAGCTTGTCCACCCCACTTGCCGAGGCGCGGTTCGACAACCTTGTCGGTGATGAACCAGATAGTCGGGGTGAACAGCACGACGATCGCAAGGATGAACCACCAGTTGCCAAGCGGATTCATGCGCCAGGCCGGATCGATGATCTGGGCGGCTTCCTCCGTGAAGCCGAACAGCAGCACGTCGATCTGGCCGGGCGTGATGTTGCCTGCATATCCGCCCGAGACGGCGGCGAAGGCGGCGGCAAGGCCAACCAGAGGATGGCGACCAACCGCCGCATAAAGGAGCGCGGCCAGCGGAATGAAGACGACATAGGCGGCATCGGACGCGTGATGGGACATCATGCCGACGATGCAGACCAGCGGTGTGAGGATCACACGCGGCGCGTTGCGCAGGCTGCCGCGGATGAGTGCGCTGAACAGGCCGACGCGTTCGGCGACGCCGGCGCCGAACATGACGAGGAGAACCATGCCGAGCGGGGCAAAGTTCGTGAGTGTGCGCGGCATTTCGGTCAGGAGGCGAGACATGTTCGCCTCGGAGAACAGGCTCTCGGCGCGATAGGAGAGGACACCGTCCTCCAGCGTAGCAAATTGCGGAGCAGTGTCGCCGGGATAGCTGAGCGAAGCAGACCAGCCCTGCGCGGCGCCGATTGCCGACAGGATCATCAGCAGGCCGATAAGCCAGACGAAGATCATGATCGGATCAGGCAGGAAGTTGCCGACCTTCTCGATGACGCCGAGGAAGCCCCTCTGGCGCTGGCCTTCAGGCGTAGGGATCTGGGCGGCGTCGCTCATGCGGCGTCTCCTGTTGTTGCCAAACAGGAGACGAAGTTCGCCGACCCTGCGTCACGCAGATCATGTCCTGCTACATGCTCGTCGACAACCCGAACAGCGACGGAATCAGCGTTACACCTAGCGCGCGGCCGGCGGCGCTAGTTCTTCGCGCCGATGAACTCGTCGATCGTCCGCCGCGCGATGACCATGGCCTGCACTTCGCCGGCGCCCTCGAAGATGTTGAGGATGCGAGCGTCGCAGAGGACGCGGCTGACGGGATACTCAAGCGCGAAACCGTTGCCGCCAT
>JBMOGP010000217.1:0-5024 GCA_049318285.1 Hyphomonadaceae bacterium | reverse complement strand
CGGATCGAGAAGAAGGGTTTGGCGGCTGAGCCGGGTTTCAGGGCGTGAGCGCCGGGGAGAGGCGTCATCAGCGTGGCGCCAGTTTCCGTCTGCCACCATGTGTCGACGATGGGGCAGCGCATCTCGCCGACAGTGCGGTAGTACCACTCCCACGCTTCAGGGTTGATGGGCTCGCCGACGGAGCCCATGAGGCGCAGGGATTTGCGCGACGAGCTGGTCACGAAATGATCGCCCGCGCCCATGAGCGCGCGCAGCGCAGTGGGGGCGGTATAGAAGATCGTCACCTTATGTTTGTCGATCGTCTTCCAGAAGCGAGAGGCGTCGGGCCAGGTGGGGATACCCTCGAACATCACGCTGGTCGCGGCGTTCGAGAGCGGGCCGTAGACGACGTAGGAGTGGCCGGTGACCCAGCCGACATCGGCGGTGCACCAGAAGACGTCGCCTGGCTTGTAGTCGAAGACGATCTCGTGGGTCATCGAGGCCCAGACGAGGTAGCCGCCCGTGGTGTGCAGCACGCCCTTGGGCTTTCCGGTGGAGCCAGAGGTGTAGAGGATGAAGAGCGGGTCTTCTGCGTTCATCTCCTCGGGCTCGCAGTCGTCTGTCTCGTTCTTGGCAAGGACCGAGTAGTCGTGGTCGCGGCCGTGCTGCAGCCTGATGTCGCCGCCTGTGCGCTTGACGACGATCACAGACTTTACCGTCGACTGTGCTCCGAGTTTGTCGAGTGCTTCGTCGACATTGGCCTTGAGCGGGATCGGCTTGCCGCCGCGCACGCCTTCATCAGCGGTGACGATGCAGGAGGATGTGCAATCCTCGATCCGGCCCGCGAGGGCTTCGGGTGAGAAGCCGCCGAAGACGACGGAGTGGATGGCGCCGATGCGGGCGCAGGCGAGCATGGCGTAGGCCGCCTCGGGGATCATCGGCAGGTAGATGGTGACACGGTCGCCTTTCTTGACGCCCTGGGTCTTCAGCACGTTGGCGAAGCGGCAGACCTCCGAATAGAGCTCGGCATAGCTGATGTGCTTCGAGACAGATGGGTCGTCGCCCTCGAAGATGAACGCGGTCACGTCGGCCTTGGCAGGCAGGTGACGGTCGATGCAGTTGACCGACACGTTGAGCATGCCGTCCTCGAACCATTTGACGTGAAGGTCGGCGGGGTTGTTGGTCTTCGATATGTCCCAGTTGACGTTCTTGACCTTGGTGTAGGGGCGCATCCAGCGCAGGCGCTTGCCGTGTTCGCGCCAGAAGGCCTCCGGGTCGGCGACCGAGGCGGCGTACATCGACGCGTATTTTTCCGCGTTCACATGGGCCCTGGCCGCGAAGTCGGGCGGGACTGGATAGACAGCGGATTCCGACATTCTGAGCTCTCTCCCGATCGAAGCGTCTTGTGCGCCTTGCAGACCAGATTGCGCATTTCCGCCTGTAGTTGAAGCGGATGCCAGATCAAAGGTGCAATTTCTCGCCGGGGGGGACAGCGGACAGGGTGGCGCGAGCCGCGATTTGGGCCCAGACTGATGCGACATTCAACGATTTTGGGCCTGGAGTGAACATGGCGCGACTTGCAGGATGTGTTGCTGTGACAGCGCTGGCGATCATGCTTGTCGGACCCGCTTTGGCGCAGCCTGGCGCCGGGGACACGCCACAGGCACAGGATCGGCGGCCCAGCTTCGATGGCGTATGGTCCAATGGGTCGGGAACGCGGCTGGAGCGCTCAGGCAATTTCAGGCAGCTGGTTGTGCCAGCGGCCGAGGCCGAGGCGCTGCTCAAGACCGCGATGGCGGGTCGGGAGGCGGCCAATGCGCCGTCAGATCTCAGTGCGGGCGCTTTCAAGGATGCGAACAGCGTTGCGGGCTACAACGCATTCTGGACCGATCCAGGCATCGGACTGATGACGGTGAGGGGCGAGGCGCGCTCGTCGCACATTGTCAGTCCCGAGGATGGCCGCATCCCTTTTCGCGATCGGGCAAAGAGCCTGGAACTGCCTATCCGGGAGGGCGTCGAGTACCGGTCGGGCAAGGGTGCGTATGAGGGGCCGGAAGACCTGCCGCTGCGCGAGCGCTGCCTGATCGCGCAGAGCGATGGGGGAGGGCCGGTGATGCTGAACGGGCTCTACAACAACAATTACGGCTTTCACCTGACAACCAGCCATCTCGTGATCGAGGTCGAGATGGTGCACGATGCGCGCATCATCCCGATTTTTGCTTCCGCCGAGAAGGCGCGGGCGTCGCACAAGCCTGCGGCGATCAAGCCGTGGCTGGGTGACACCGTGGCGTGGTGGGAAGGGGATACGCTCGTCTCCGAGACGCGCAACGTGCACCCGGTGCAGGTCTCGCGCACGTCGACGCCGCTGTCGCCGCAAGGCACTGTGACCGAACGCTTTACGCGGATTGCTGCCGACGAGCTTCTGTACCAGTTCAGGGTCGAGGATCCGGTCCATTACACGACCGCCTGGTCGGGCGAGTATTCGTTCAAGCCGGGTAGCGGATCGATCTTCGAGTATGCCTGCCATGAAGGAAACTACGCGATGGAGGGCATTCTCGGCGGCGCGCGGCTGGCCGAGGCAGCCGCGAGGCCGGGGGCCGGCCAGTAGTCCTGCACACCCAATCCACCATCCTGATCCTTATCAAAAGGATGGCGCGGACCTGCGCTGTCTGATGTGATGACGTCGAGCAGACACCGGGACGTGACAGCATGAGCGCCGCCAGAAAACCTTCCGCCAAGGCCGAGCATTTCGATGTCCTGATCGTCGGGGCAGGGATCTCCGGCGTGGGGGCGGCCTATCACCTGAAGACGCAGACGCCGGGCATGACGTTCGTGGCGCTGGAGACGCAGGAGACGTTTGGGGGCACCTGGATCACGCACAGATATCCGGGCATCCGGTCAGACAGCGATCTCCACACCTTCGGCTATCGCTTCAAGCCTTGGGTGGGAGCGCCGATCGCTTCAGCCGAGGCGATCCTGAGTTACATGGGGGCGGTCATTTCCGAGAACGATCTTGGGAAGCATATCCGCTTTGGCCATACGATCAGGCGCGCGGCGTGGTCGGGGAAGTCGAACGTGTGGACGCTGACGGTCGAGCGCAAGTCGGACGGCGCGATGCTGACGATGACGTGTGGCTTTCTGTGGATGTGCCAGGGCTATTACCGGCATGCCAAAGGCTATACGCCGGAATGGCCGGGGATGGATACGTTCAAGGGAAAGATCGTGCATCCGCAGACCTGGCCGGATGATCTCGACTACAAGGGCAAGCGGATGGTCGTCATCGGCTCGGGCGCGACGGCGGCGACGCTGGTGCCGGCGGTGGCGAACGACACGGCGCATGTGACGATGCTGCAGCGATCGCCGACCTATTTTATCCCCGGGCGCAATGCGATCGACATCGCCGAACAGCTGCGGGTGCTGCAGGTCGACGAGCACTGGATCCACGAGATTGTGCGGCGACAGATCCTGAAGAACCAGGACGACTTCACGCGGCGCTCGCGTGAGGAGCCGGAGGCGGTCAAGGCGGAGCTGCTGGGGGCGGTGAAGCTTTTTCTTGGCGAGGACTATGACATCGCCAGGCACTTCACGCCGAGCTATCGGCCGTGGCGGCAGCGCATCGCGTTCATTCCCGATGGCGACCTGTTCCAGGGCATTGCCTCGGGCAGGGCGTCGGTGGTGACGGACGAAATCGAGCGCTTTACGGAGACGGGGCTGCTGCTGAAGTCAGGCAATGAGCTTGAGGCGGATATCATCGTGACCGCGACAGGATTCGACCTGCTGCCGCTGGGTGACATCGATTTTGCGATCGATGGCAAGCCGCTGAAATTCGGGGAGACGGTCACCTATCGGGGCATGATGTTCACGGGCGTGCCGAACATGGCGTGGGTGTTTGGCTATTTCCGCGCGAGCTGGACGCTGCGCGTGGACATCATGGCGGATTTCATCTGCCGGTTGTTGACACACATGAAGGCGAAGGGGGCCTCGCGGGTGGAGGTCGCGATCCCTGAAGCGATGAAGGAAATGAAGTTGTCGAGCTGGATCGATCCGGAGGACTTCAATCCGGGCTATCTCATGCGCGGCATGCACCTGATGCCCAGGCGCGGCGATACGCGCGACTGGCAGCACACGCAGGACTATTGGGGAGAAAAGGACGAGTTGCCGAAGATCGATCTGGACGGAGAGGAGTTTGTGTATGGCGGGGTAAAGGTGGAGGCGTGAGCAGCCCACACCTCAAGACTTGACCGTACCTGTACAGTACTGTACAGGAGCGTCCATGAGTACGACCACAAAAAAAGGCGTTGAAGAAGCGCGCAACCAGTTGCCGGCCCTGCTGGAGTCGGCGGAGTCTGGGCGAGCGACCGTGATTACCCGTCGCGGCAAGGCAGTCGCAGCGCTGGTTCCGATCGAGGAATTCAACGCCGCAGGCAAGCAGATGAGCCTTGTATCGCTGAAAGGGTCCGGGCGCGGCCTCTGGGGGCGCGATCCTGCCAAGACGATCGACGCATTGCGTGACGAATGGGAGCGCTAGATCTGTCCGGTCTGCCGGATGGCGCATTGGTGCTCGTCGATAGCGCGCCGATCATCTACTGGCTCGATCAGCGGCCGGATTTCGCAGAACGCTTTGAGCCTCTCTTCGCCCTGCATGCGGCAGGCGGGGTGCGCTTCGCGGTAACACCTCTGACGATTACCGAGGTGTTGACCGGCCCCTTTCAGAATGACGACGACGCGCTCGCCCGGCGCTATCGGGCCGTCCTCGAATCGTGGCGCGTCGTGGAATTCAACGCGGATATTGCCGAAGGCGCGGCGCGCCTCCGCGCCAGGCTGAAGTTCAAGCTACCCGACGCCGTCCAGGCAGCCAGCGCCCTCGCCATCAATGCTGACGCTCTGGTGACGCACGACCGGGATTTCCAACGGCTCACTGCCTTGCGTGTCATCAGTTAGGCGGAGGCATTTGTGTGGTCAGGCGTCTCATGTGTATCCAGCTTCCATGGCGGGATGCATGGCTGGGCTATGCGAGGGCGGCCTTCCAACGTGTTCGCGGCTGC
>JBMOGP010000216.1:0-5028 GCA_049318285.1 Hyphomonadaceae bacterium | reverse complement strand
CATTTGGCGGGCGCAAGCGCGATCTAGCGCCCCTGCCGGACGATCGGGGCGATGGCGCAGCAGGGTGAAACAGGCATATTCCGCTCCGTGCAGATGCCGATTGCACTGTTTGGCCTCTGGCATCGCCGCATGATTGCCTTAAACTAAGGCAAAATCGACCAACGTCCCTCGATGCAGCAACAGGTGTATGCGTCGGGCGGCGCAGGCCGGGAACGATGTCTTTGCAGTTGCAGAGCCTCTGCTGTTGCGAAGTTTGAGCCTGTCTCTAGTTTCAATATCGCATGACGTGCAGGCGAACGCAGTGAGAGAGAGCGAACGATGAAGGTTGCAGTGGCCAGGACGCCTCGCATGGGGATCGCAGCCGGGCTGATCGCCGTGCTGGCAGCGAGCGTATCGCTGGCGCCTCTTGCTGCAGCCCAGAACGGCAAGCCGATTGCAGTGACGCCACCGGGCGGCGCGCCGGTGAGCTTTGCCGACCTGATCGAACGTGTTTCGCCAGCCGTGGTGAGCGTACAGGTCACCACCGAGATGAAGTCTGCGGAGCGCAACAGCGCTTTCAACCCCTTCCGCGGACTTCCGGGTTTTGACGAGTACGAAGACGAGTTCGGCGATGACGCCGAGCCGAGTCCCGATCAAGGCCGTGAGGGGGAGGCGCTGGGGTCGGGCTTCTTCATCTCGGCTGCCGGCTACATCGTTACCAATCACCACGTCGTCGACAATGCGCGCGAAGTGACAGTCACTCTGAAGAATGGCGACCAGCTTGAGGCGGAGATCGTCGGTTCTGACGAGCAGACCGACTTGGCCGTGCTGAAAGTGAAAAAGAGCGGTGCCTACCCGTTCGTGGAGTTTGCCACAAGGGCAAAGCCCCGCGTTGGGGACTGGGTCGTTGCGGTCGGCAACCCCTTCGGTCTTGGCGGCACGGCGACGGCGGGCATCGTGTCGGCTGATGGCCGGGAGCTGCTTGGCGGCAACTACAACGACTTCATCCAGATTGACGCGCCGATCAATCGCGGCAACTCCGGCGGTCCGACGTTCAACCTCAATGGCGAAGTCATCGGCGTGAATACGGCGATCTTCTCCGACACCGGCGGAGGCAGTGTTGGCATCGGCTTCGCGATCGAAGCCAATGCGGTCAAGCAGATCGCAGAAACGCTGATCCGAGACGGCAAGGTCGTGCGCGGCTGGCTAGGTGTCGAAATTCAGAGCATGAACCAGCGCCTCGCGGATGCGTGGAGCCTGAAGACGCCAAACGGCGCCATCGTGCGTTCGGTCACGTCGGGCGGGCCGGCGGAAGCGAGCGGCATAAAACGCGGGGACATCATTATTTCGGTCAACGGCGAGGGGGTTAAGGACAACCGGCAGCTGACTCAACGCGTCGGCAGCCTTCTTGCGGGCTCGACCAACAACTTCCGCGTCATTCGAGACGGCAAGGAGCAGACGGTTCGCGTCACGGTTCGGGCGCGTGATGACCGCGCGCTTGCGACGACGGATCTCGATCCCGCCCGCGCGGACATGAAGCCGCCGCGTCCTGGGCCGGACGACGTGAAGGTTGCTGGCGGGACGATCCGGTCTCTGACTGCGGAAGAGATCAAGAAGTTCGATGTCGGTGCCGTCGGCGCTGGCCTGATTGTTGTGACGGTAGAGCCTCGCGGCTCGCTCGCGCGCTCGGACATCTTCCCCGGTGACGCCATTCTCGAGATCAACAACAAGCCTGTGAGATCGCCCATGGATTACCAGGATGCGGTGGCCGCAGCGATTGCTGCCGGCAAGCGCGATGTCATCGCTCGCGTTGGGTGTGGCAATCAGGAGCGCTGCGGCGACCTGACTGTGCTACGCCCAATCGAAATTGCCGCGGCAGGATAGTCCATGAGGGTTCTTGTCATCGAGGATGACCCCGATGCAGCTGCCTTCGTCAAAGGCGTGCTCAGCGAAGCGGGGCATTTTGTCGACCTATGCGGGGACGGCGACAGCGGCCTGAAGCAGGCCAAAGGACGTGAGTACGACGCGCTGGTCGTCGATCGTATGCTTCCTGGTCTGGACGGCATTCAGCTGATGAAGGGCTACCGGGACTCGGGCGGTCGGGCGCCGGCGCTGTTCCTGTCTGCGCTCGGCGAGGTGGATCACCGCGTGGAAGGTCTTCAAGCCGGTGGCGACGACTACCTTGTTAAGCCGTACGCGCCGAGCGAGTTGGTTGCGCGCGTCGAGGCGCTGGGCCGCCGCGCGACGGGTGAGATTCCGACAACCAAGCTTGCCGTTGGCGGTCTGGAGATGGACCTGCTGGCCCGCACCGTTCACCGCGACGGCCAGAAGATCGACCTGCAGCCGCGCGAGTTCCGCCTGCTGGAGTTTCTGATGCGCCATGCCGGTCAGGTGGTTACACGCACCATGCTGCTGGAGAAGGTGTGGGACTATCATTTCGATCCCCAGACCAACGTGATAGATGTTCACGTCTCGCGCCTGCGCGGGAAGATCGACAAGGATTTCGAACGGCCTCTGCTGCACACGGTGCGCGGAGCAGGATACCGGCTCGAAGCCTAGGCCATGAAGCCTTGATCCTATGAAGATTGGCAGCCTGCCGGCATTGGTCCGGACGACAACGTTCCGGCTGGCGCTGCTGCACGCGTCGATCTTTATCCTCTTTTCCGCATCTTTGCTGGCGTATCTCTACTACGAGACCGCAGGCCATATGAGCCGGCAGGCGGAAACCGAGCTCAACGCGGAATTCCAGGAACTTTCAGCGGCGTACCGCGGCGGGATTGATCGTCTAAATCAGGCGGTGACGGAACGCTCGCAGGCACGCGGGAAATTCTACTATCTGCTGCTGGACGGTAACGGGCAAAAACTGTCTGGCGATTTTGATGTTCTGCCTGCCGCGGCGCCAGCTGGACAGGTGGTGGACGTCCAGTTCGAGTACGATGCCCGCACGCCCGACGGCGAACCAAGCAGGCTGTCCGCGGAGGGGCGCATTTCGCGGCTCTCGGAGGGCGGCGTTCTGATGGTGGCCTACGACGTTGGCCAGCTCGGCGAGATGAACCGGCGGATCAGCGAAGTGGTTTGGCGGTCGGCGGCTGTGGGATTCGTGCTGTCTCTGATCGGCGGCGTGGTGATCTCACGCTCGGCGGCGCAGCGGGCCGAACAGCTGGCGCGGACGACTGAGGGTGTCATGGCTGGCGACCTGACGCGGCGTGCGCCGGTGCTGGGCTCGGGCGATGAATTTGACAAGCTGTCCGAACAGCTCAACGCGATGCTCGCCAAGCTTGAGCGGCTGGTCGTCTCGTCCCGGTCGGCAGGGGATTCGATCGCGCACGACCTGCGCTCCCCGCTGACGCGCTTGCGTAACAGGCTGGAAGCAGGGCTCAGGGACAATGCCGACGAGGGGCCGCGTGCGGCGCTTGCCAAGTCGATCGACGATGTCGACGGCCTGCTGGAAACGTTCAACGCCGTGCTTCGCCTGTCCCGCGTGCAGGCGGGTGCGACGGGATCGTTTCGGCGGACGGATGTGCGCGGCATGGTGGATGAGCTTGCGGAGCTCTATGAGCCGGTGTGCGAGGAAAAAGAGCTCGGCTGGGTCTACGAGGCGAAGGGTGAGCTCTTTGTGCTCGCTGATAGCCATCTCATCGCTCAGGCGCTCTCTAACCTCCTCGACAATGCCGTGAAGTACACGCCCGTCGGCGGCGCAGTTCGAATGACTGCAGGCCATGATCCCAATGGCGATGTGGTGATTTCCGTAGTGGATTCCGGGCCGGGCATTCCGGCACAGGATCGGGAGCGGGTGATCGAACGCTTCGTGCGGCTGGAACAATCGCGCAGCGAGCCGGGCAGCGGCCTCGGCCTCAGCCTGGCGTCCGCGGTGGCGGAGGCGCATTCAGGCAAGCTCGTCCTAGATGACGGAAATGGTCCGCCGGGCAAGCCGGGCCTGAAGGCCAGCCTCGTGCTGCCAGCCGCATGAACCTCAAGTCGGGACGTGATTTTGCGTCTGGTATGGCTAGTTTCTCTCAATGACAGAGCGACTCGAACTATCCGGTCTCCGCCCCCTCGTTGGCGATCCGTCCGACCTGCTCGGCGCGCTTGGGGTTGCGGCGCGGCATTCCGATCACATTGCACGTATGGTGAAGCGACGCGGCGACGTGATGGAGCAGCTCGCGAACGGTCTCGAACCTCCAATGCGTGCTGCGCTGGCGTACATGCAGCAGGCAGGCGCGGCCTCGCGCATCGACAGTTCAATGCGCGACATGCGGCTCGCCAAGGAGGCCGGCCAGCTCGTCATCTCGGCTGCGGACCTTTCAGGCGCCTGGACGTCCGACCGCGTGACCCAGGAGCTGACGTATCTTGCAGACGCTGCCGTTCAGTCTGCTCTGCGCGTGTCTGTTCGCGAAGGCTGGGCGCAGGGATGGTTCGACGAAAAGCGGGACTGTGACGACATGCCAGGCCTGTTCGTCGTCGCGATGGGCAAGATGGGTGCTGGCGAGCTCAACTATTCGAGCGACATCGATCTCATCCTTCTTTTCGACCTCGACGTTCTGCCCATGAAGGGCCAGCGCGTGAAGGAGGCGATGAGCCGTGTCGCGCGCTGCCTTGTCCGCTGTCTCGATGAGCGGACTGTCGATGGGTATGTCTTTCGTACCGACCTCCGCCTGCGTCCTGATCCTGCCTCCACCGCGCCTGCTGTCTCTACGCAGTTCGCACTCGGCTATTACGAGAGCGTTGGCCAGAACTGGGAGCGAATGGCGCACGTCAAGGCGCGGGTCTGCGCGGGGGATCTGGCTGCGGGCAAGGTCTATCTTGAGGACATTGCCCCCTATGTTTGGCGTCGTCACCTCGACTACTGGGCGATTGCCGACGTGCATTCCATCAAGCGGCAGATTCATGCCCATGGGGGGCATGCTGATCTGACGTCCCCAGACTTCGATGTGAAGCTTGGCCGCGGCGGCATACGTGAAATCGAGTTCTTCGCTCAGGTGCAGCAACTGATCCTTGGAGGCCGGGTGTCGGCGCTTCGTACGCCGCGCACCAAGGATGCGCTTGCGG
>JBMOGP010000215.1:0-5055 GCA_049318285.1 Hyphomonadaceae bacterium | reverse complement strand
CAACGCTCAGGCGAATTCACGTTATGTGCGATTTTTGCTCTCTTTTTGTTCTGCATGGGGGAGGGGCCTCAACATGCCTTCGTAATCCCGCCTGTGGCTACCGGTTGGGCCGTTTGCGGCTATCGGGTGCCGGGCGGCGGCAGGGCGCAGGCGCCCTTGCGTGCGGTGAAGGCGGGCTTTGCGATCATGCACGCGCTGCAGCGCGTCGCGCCGGCTGGCCTGCGGCGGCAGCGGGCCGGTCAGGTCATCATTTCCGTGGCGTGGGCGAACCAGAGGCGTAAGAAGCGGGCATGGATCAGACGTTGACGAAGCCGCCGCTGGACGCCGTCCCGCATCTCGGGCCGCGGCAGTATGGGGCGGTGAACTGGGTCGGGCTGTGGACGCTGTGCCTGCGGGAGACGCGGCGGTTCTGGAAGGTTGGGATGCAGACGCTGTTTGCGCCTGTGGTGTCCTCCCTGCTGATGCTGTTCGTGTTCAAGCTGGCCTTCGGGCAGGGCAGTGGCGGGATGGTGGGCGGGGTGTCGTTCGAGGTCTTCCTCGCGCCTGGCGTCGTCATGATGGCGATCCTCAACAACGCGTTCGCCAACACGTCGTCCTCGCTGATCATCGCCAAGGTGCAGGGCAATTCGGTCGACTTCCTGATGCCGCCGCTGTCGCCGATGGAGCTGACGGTGGGCTTCCTGTCGGGCGCCGTCTCGCGCGGCGTTCTTGTCGGGCTGGTGACGTATGCGGCGGTGTGGATCATGCAGATCACGCCCTTCCAGGTCGCGAACCTTTTTGCGGTTCTGTATTTCGCGGTGATCGCGTCGCTGCTGATGGGCGCGGTGGGGCTGATCGGCGGGATCTGGGCCGACAAGTTCGACCACATGGCGGCGGTGCAGAATTTCGTCATCATGCCGCTGACGATGTTGTCCGGGACATTCTATCCGATCGCCCGGCTTCCCGAGCCGTTCGTGACGATCAGCCATTTCAATCCGTTCTTCCAGATCATTGACGGGTTCCGCTATGGCTTCACGGGACACGCGGAGAGCAACCTGCTGTTTGGCGGCGTGATGTGCGCGGTGATCACGCTGGCGCTGTGCGCCTGGTGCTGGGCGATGCTGAAGCGCGGTTACAAGCTGAAGGCTTAGTATCGCGCCGGGGGGAGCCATGGACCTCAAGGCGCGTTGACGGCTGCGAACATGCAGGCGTGGTATGAGGCCGTCTATGCGCCGTGGCGGATATGCACTTGAAAAACGGGTCGCTGATTTATCCCGACAAGCGGCGCGCAGCCCTCGCTCCTGCCTACGACTTTGTTGCGACCACGCCCTACATCAGGGACGAAAATGCGGCGCTGAAATTCAGTCGTACGGCGCGCTTTGATGAACTGACGATGGACGAACCGGCCCATCTGGCAGGCAAGGCGCGCCTGCCCGAAAAACGGGTGCTGAAGACCGCCGCAGAGACCGTCGCCCTCTTCCATCAGCAGTGGAAGGCGGAGGCCAGGAACCTTCCTCTCACCCGGGATGTCGTTGCAGCGGTTGCGCATCAGATCAGGATCGTACCGCTCGCAACATAGACAAGCTGGCCGGATAAGGACCCTGGCCGCAAGCGGCGCACCGCCGGTGTTATGCCGCGATGCGCCCTTTTCGTCAGGCGCGGCGGGTGAGGCCCAGCTGTTTTGCGATCGTCTGGTCGACCATGCGCCTGGGCATGTTGTTGCTGAGCCAGTTCTGCAGCGGGTCGGGCGTGACGATGTAGCGGGTCTTCGGCGTGCGCGTGGTGAGCGCGGTGTGGACGACCTCGCCGATCTTCTCGGGCGCGAGGCCCTTGCGGCCCATCTCGGTCATGTAGCTTTTCACCTTGCTGACCGACGGGCCGTAGGGTGTCTTTTCGTATGCGGAGATGTCGAGCGCGTCGGCCTTGTCCCAGATCGGGGTGGCGATGGCGCCGGGGGCGATGACGATGACGTCGACGCCGTAGAGCATCAGCTCGCGGCGGAGGGATTCCGAGAGGCCTTCAAGCGCGAACTTGGAGGTGTTGTAGGGGCCGACGAAAGGCATGCCGACCTTGCCGCCGACGGAGCTCATCATGGCGATGCGACCGGGTGTCTTCGTGCGGGTTTCGGGGGAGGCGCCAAGGAGCGGAGCGAAGGCCTGGGTGACGATGAGCTGGCCGGTGACGTTCACGTCCAGCTGCTTGCGGAAGAAGTCGATGTCGATGTGGAGAAGGGGGCCGGGATTGGCGATGCCGGCATTGTTGACGAGGCCGAAGAGGGTCTGGCCGGCGAGCTGTTCGCGAACCGTGTTCGCTGCAGATGCAACAGCTGGCGCGTCGGTGACGTCGAACAGGAGTGGCGTGACCTTGCTGCCGAACTCTGCGCAGAGACGTTCGGCGTCGGCCGGTTTGCGGACGCTGCCGAAGACGTGGAAGCCTTTGCCTGTGAGAACCTTGACGCAGCCCCAGCCGATTCCTGTGGAGGCGCCTGTGACGAGGATGCTCTTCATTCTCAGTGTCCCGTGTACGGAGGTTGCAGCCCTGCAATGGTAGCGCAGATGGCGGTCGTGGCGCCGCGACTACAGGTCGCGATGGGGCGCACCTGGACGTGACTGGAGCCGATGCGTTCGCTGCACGGCTGACCTGAGGGTTACCTGCTTTTCACGTAAGCCCCCCTTTTCAGGCCTGGATACGGGCGGGACTGATGGAGCGGACAACGCAGCGCGACCTGGGTGGCATCGCTGCGCGCGAGGGCTCAGGCGTGCTTCTCCGGTTCAGCGCCGGAGGCAGGGCTTAGAGCTGGACGTTCAGCGCGGCGAAGATGGACCAACGGGTGGCGCCTGGCCTTGCCGGTCGGCCTGGGAGCGGCCGTGATGTGTATTTCGCTGCAGCACGGGTGACTTTCCGGACTGGATGCGAGGGCCGGAATGGATGCGAGGGCCGGAATGGATGCGAGGGCCGGAATGGATGCGAGGGAAAGCCTGGCACGGCAGGCATCGCGATCGGCCCCAGGGCGCGCCGGCTGTGGCCAGGGTCCGGGGCGCACCTCCAGCCGAATGCTGAGGCCTGGCCTGCCAAGGCGCTTGGCGGGTCGGCGATGCAGGCATGGGCCAGTTGTCCAGAACCTCGCTTCTGCTTGACTCTAAGGGGTCCCCGCGCCTAGAGAGCCGCTCCCGCCTTGTGGACAGCTCTCGCAAGCCATGCCGGCCCTGCCGGTTAAGGCCCGCGAAATCCCCAGCTGAACCGGCGAAAATCCGTATTCACGCCGCATGGTGCGGCGAGTCCGCCGGGATACCCGGTTGGCCTTTCATGACTTCTACCGGAGACCTTGCTTGCCCGTTGCCCAGATGAATCCTTCGACCGACGATTTTGCCGCCCTGTTTGAAGAGAGCTTTGCCGGCTCTGCCATGATCGAGGGCCGGGTCGTTTCCGCCACGGTCACCAGCGTCGGCGGGGATTTCATAACCGTCGATGTCGGTCTCAAGACCGAAGGTCGCATCCCGCTTCGCGAATTCGCCGCTGACGAAACGCCGCCGGCCGTCGGCGCCATCGTCGAAGTCTACCTGGAGCGCATCGAGAACGCGCTTGGAGACGCAGTGCTGTCGCGCGACAAGGCCAAGCGCGAGGAGGCCTGGACCCGCCTCGAGCGCGTGCACGACAAGAAAGAGACCGTCAAAGGCGCCATCGTCGGCCGCGTCAAGGGCGGCTTCACTGTCGACCTCGGCGGCGTCAACGCCTTCCTGCCGGGATCACAGGTGGACATCCGTCCGATCCGCGACATCGGCCCGCTGATGGGCATGACGCAGCCTTTCGCCATTCTCAAGATGGACCGTCCGCGCGGTAACATCGTCGTCTCGCGCCGTGCTGTTCTCGAAGAATCGCGTGCGGAACAGCGCGCAGAGATCGTCGGCAACATGGCCGAGGGCGAGCGTCGCAAGGGTGTCGTCAAGAACATCACCGATTACGGCGCGTTCGTGGACCTCGGCGGCATCGACGGCCTGCTGCACGTCACCGACATGAGCTGGAAGCGCGTCTCGCACCCCTCGCAGGTTGTGGAAGTCGGTCAGGAAGTCGACGTCCAGATCATCAAGATCAACCCGGACACGCAGCGTATCTCGCTCGGCATGAAGCAGCTGATGACCGATCCGTGGGACGGCGTCGCCGTCAAATACCCGGTCGGCGCGAAGCTGTCGGGCCGCGTGACCAACATCACCGACTACGGCGCGTTCGTTGAACTCGAAGATGGTGTTGAAGGCCTGATCCACGTCTCCGAAATGAGCTGGACCAAGAAGAACGTTCACCCCGGCAAGATCATCTCGTCTTCGCAGGAAGTGGATGTGATGGTTCTGGACGTGGACGCTGACAAGCGCCGCATCTCTCTGGGCCTCAAGCAGGTCATGCACAATCCGTGGGAAGCCTTCCAGGCCGAACACCCGATCGGCACGAACATCGAAGGCGAAGTCCGCGGCATCACCGAGTTCGGCCTCTTTGTCGGCCTCGGCCCGGATCTCGACGGCATGGTCCATATCAACGACATCGACTGGAACCTCAGCGGCGAGGAAGCCGTCAAGAAGTACAGCAAGGGCGACACCGTTTCGGCGCGCGTCCTCGACATCGACATCGAGAAGGAGCGTATCTCGCTCGGCATCAAGCAGCTGAGCCAGGACCCGACCGAAACGATCGACCTGCGCAAGAACTCGATCGTCACGACGACCGTCGTTGAAATCACCACCGGCGGCATCGAGGTCTCGATCGCCGACGGCGCGATGAAGGCCTTCATCCGCAAGGCTGATCTCGCGCGTGATCGCGGCGACCAGCGTCCGGAGCGTTTCGCTGTGGGCGACAAGGTCGACGCGCTCGTCACTGCGTTCGACAAGGCGGGCCGCAAGGTCTCGCTGTCGATCAAGGCGATGGAGATCAAGGACGAGAAGGAAGCCGTGGAACAGTACGGTTCGGCTGACTCGGGCGCCTCGCTGGGCGACATCCTCGGCGCGGCCCTCAAGAAGAAGGCCGGCAAGAAGGAAGACGAAGAAGCCTAACCGCTCCCTTCGTTACAGAGATCAGGAACGCCCGCCGGGG
>JBMOGP010000214.1:0-5057 GCA_049318285.1 Hyphomonadaceae bacterium | reverse complement strand
CGCTGGACCAGCATCGGACCATGGAAGACAAGCGCGGAGTAAAGCTGTACGGCCTGCGCCCCGGCGCGGAACTTCGCGACAACGTCCAGGGCTGACGCGATCCCGCCTGCGCCAATCAGGTCGAGCCGGTCGCCAATGACTGCGTGGAAGTCTGCGAGGACGCGCGTAGACTTTTCCATCAGCGGAGCGCCCGAAAGTCCGCCAGTCTCGGCCTTGTGCCGGCTGCCCAGTGACTTGGGGCGTTCGATCGTGGTGTTCGAGACGATCAGGCCGGCGAGCCAGTCCTGTGCGAGTGCGACATCGGCGATGTCAGCGATGGCGCGGTCATCGAGATCAGGCGCCACTTTCAGAAACACAGGGCGGTTCTTGACGACAGCGGCCATCTCGCGTGCAGCAGCGCCGACGCGGCCGAGCAGGTCTTCCAATGCGCCGCGGTCCTGCAGGCCGCGCAGCCCCGGCGTGTTGGGGGACGAGACGTTGATCGTCACGTACGAGGCGTGAGGCCACACGGCTTTGACGCCGGCCACGTAGTCCGCGACGCGATCTTCGGAGTCCTTGTTGGCCCCGACATTGGCGCCGACGACACCGAGGGTGCGGGGGACGGCGGACAGGCGGCGGACGAAGTAGCCGATGCCGTCATTATTGAAGCCCATCCGGTTGATAACCGCGCGATCTTCGCTGAGGCGAAAAAGGCGGGGGCGCAGATTACCAGCCTGCGGGCGCGGCGTGACGGTGCCGCATTCGACGAATCCGAATCCGAAGCCGAGCATCTGGGCGGCGACTTCTGCATTCTTGTCGAATCCGGCGGCGAGGCCGATCGGGTTCGGCAGGAGCAGGCCGGATTTTTTCAGACGCACGGCGAGGCGCGGGTCTTCGAGGCTGGGCTCAGGCTTTGCGAGTCCGGTCTTGAGCGCGGCGATGGTGCAGCGATGCGCTGTCTCGGCGGGAAGTATGCGAACAACGCGCGTGCCCAGATCGAACAGGCTCACGTGGTCGCCACTGGCTTGGCGGAGGGTTCTGCGCTGCGAGTTACTTCGTCGGGCGCCAGGGGGACCCCGTCGGCGTCGAACATGTCGAGGGGCCAGAGCGAGGCGATGTGATGTTGGCGCACCTCGGCATAGACGTGCGGGAACAAATCGCCGCCACGTGAGGATTCCCATTTGAGTTCGGGGCCGAAATCATCGCCGTTGACGGCGGCAAGCACGAGGCCGGTCTGGCCCTTGAACCATCTGGCGAGCGTTTCCTGCACCTGCTTGGACGTGGAGAAGTGGACATAGCCGTCGGCGATATCGACGGGCGCCTGCATCGGTCCGCCGGATTCGACGGTGGCGAGTTGGTCGGCGGTGAGGATCTTGTAGATCGTCTGTCTCATGGCGGCGGGTTGTGCTGCGGATAGGCACGCGATGCAAGGGGCCGGCATGAGGGTGCGTTCTCAGCGGCGCGCGGGGGGGTGGGGCTGAGGCAGGGCACAACTGACAGCTGAGCTTCGTGTCTTGGGGACGCGCGGGCTGTCGCAAGCCCGCCCTCGTGTTTCGACGGCCGCTCCCAGCACGCGCGGCTCACGATGAGGGCTAACTGAAAGCTGTTCACTGGGAATGCGGCAGCGCCCGCCAGTTCGTGTGTCGGTGCGCTAGGCGCATCCGGCCGAATGGGGCGCACGAAGCGGTAATGGTGCAATCAGCGCGGTCTGCCGCGGCGCAGGTCTTCGCTCAGCTTGATCTCGACCGGTTGGCCTGTGAGGCGGTGGCGGTAGACGATGGTGTTTTCGAGGACACGCTGGATGTAGTTTCGGGTTTCCGCAAAGGGGATGCTTTCGATCCATTCGACTGGGTCGACGTTGACGCGTGGGTCACCGAAATCGCTGATCCACTGCCGGGCACGGCTTGGGCCGGCATTGTAGGCGGCGGCGGCGAGGATGTAGCTGCCGCCGAAATCGTCCACGAGGTCGTCGAGGAAGCCACGGCCGAGCCGCAGGTTGTATTGCGGATCGTCGGTGAGCCAGCTCTGACGGAAGGGCAGGCCGACCATGCGGGCCTCGGCCTGCGCGTAGCGGGGGATCATCTGCATCATGCCGCGCGCGTCGGCGCTGGAGATGGCGCGGTGGTTGAACTCGCTCTCCTGACGCGACAGGGCTAGCACCATGGCGGGCTCGGCCGAACCCGAGCGTGGCGAAGCGGGCAGCTGGAGCAACGGGAAGACGGCGTCGGGCGCGATGAGGCCGCGCCCGAGGCCAGCTTTCGCGCCGCGGATGGCGGCGCGCATTTCGAGGTAGCCGGCGGCGATGTCGAACAGCATCTGGTGTTCGGCGGGCGTGGTCAGCATGTCGTCGAGCGCGAACGAGAAACGCTCGAAGCTCGCCATGCGTCCGGTTTCGCCGAGGAGGATCGCGGCGCGCACGGCGGGCTGGCGCGCGAAGGCGGCGCGTTCTTCATCTGTAGGTGCAGCGGGTGCGATGAAGCCAAGGACGCCGAGTTCAGGCTTTGTCGGGCGCACTTTCTCGGCGGCGAGCTGGCCGTAGAAGGCATAGGGGTAGGCCGCAGCGGCTTCGTAGGCAGCGGCGGATTCTTCGAGGCGACCCTGCGCTTTCAGGGCTTCGCCGAGCCAGTATTGCGCGCGCGAGACGCTGATGGGCGTGGCGACCCCAGCAGCGAAGACGCGGAAATGGGTCTCTGCCTTCAGGGCATCGCCCTGCCTGGTGAGCGCGAGCCAGCCGGCCATCCATTCAGCGTCGCGAAAAGCCTCTCCGGAGGTGAGGCCGTGGCTGGCGGCGAGTTGGTAGGCGGCGGCGTAGTTGCGTTCGCGCAGCATGCGGCGGGCCACAGACTGCTTCTCGCTCCAGATATCCTCTCGGCCGACGGAGGGTGCGCTTTCGCCCTTGATGCGGAGAAGCAGGTTGAGTTCTTCCGATGTCTTGCCGCGGCGCTCGTTCCAGCGCGCACGTTCATAGAGCAGGCCGGCGTCTTCGGTGTAGGCGGCGGGAACGGCGCTGACGAGCTTGTCGATGTTCTTGGCGTTGCGCATGAGCGCGATGCGCGCGTTGATGACGGCCTTTCGATCTGCGGTGAGGCGGGAGAGCAGGCCTTGCGCGCTCGCAACATCGCCGCGCCACAGGAACATGTCGGCGCGGGCGTAGTGATCCTCGGCGTTGAACTTGCCGCCATAGCGTGAGCTGATCGTTGCGGCGGCGCTGGAGGACATGGGGCGGGTGCGGTAGGCTTCGCGGACGACGTTGAGCATCTCGTCGCGGCGGCCCTGACTGTCATAGGCGTCGGCGAGGGCGAGGACGCCGTCGCCGGTGCGCGGTCCCTGGACGAGGAGCCACGCGATCCGCTCGTCGGCGGAGAAGCTGGAACGCGTGATGGTTTGTTCGAGCTGTTCGTAGATCTTGTCGTTGTCGGGCCAGCCCTTGAACTCCTCCGCGGCGCGCATGAGGTCGGTGAAGCCGAGGCCGGCATTACCATTGGTGGCGAGGCGCCAGCGGATCAGCGTCTGCGCGGCGGGGTCGCTGATGCGGGACATGAGGGAGCGGACCTGGCCCCAGTCCTCGTTATCCGCAGCGTCCAGCGTGCGGGACAGCAGGCCAAGATCGTTGTTGGCGATCCAGGTTGACTGCAGCGCTGGAGCAGGCTTGAGCGAGGGCGCAGGCGGGTTGGCGGCGGCGGCTGATACACAGAGACAGCCGAGTGCGGCGCCGGTAATGAGTTGACGCATCGTGGGAAGTCCCCATTCCTGCTTCGTGTGGGTCTGACGCCCGCCGGACCTCGAACCTCCCTTGCCAAAGGTGGGGGCAAAATGATTATCCGGCGAGTCGCTCGTTCGGCGCTCCACGTTTTCAGGGATTTCTGCTGTCATGCTGTTCAAAGGGTCCATACCCGCCCTCGTCACGCCGTTCCGGAACGGGAAGGTAGACGAGAACGCTTTTGTGGCGCTTGTCGAGCGGCAGATCGCGGCTGGAGCGCATGGCGTCGTGGTGTGCGGCACGACGGGCGAGGCCTCGACGCTGTCGCACGAGGAGGACCGGGCTGTCGTCGAGCTTTGTGTGAGGACGGTGGCGGGTCGGATTCCGGTCATCGCTGGCACAGGCTCCAATTCCACTACCGAGGCGCTTGGCCTCCTGCAGCATGCTAAACAGGTCGGAGCTCACGCGGCCCTCATCGTGAATCCGTATTACAACCGGCCGACCCAAGATGGTGTTTATGCACATTACAAAACTTTGACGGAAGCGGTCCAACTGCCGATTTTCCTTTACAATGTGCCCGGGCGGACTGGTTCCGACATGCCGGTGGAACTCGTTGCGCGCCTGTCCGGGCTGCCGAACGTGATCGGCATCAAGGATGCATCGGCGGACCTTTCGCGGGTTGCGCGTCATACTGCGCTTTGCAAGCAAGGTTTCATTCAGATTTCTGGCGACGACCCGAGCGCAGTCGCCTTCAATGCGCAGGGCGGGGTGGGCTGCATTTCGGTGACGGCGAACGTTGCTCCGGAGCAGTGTTCACGAATGCAGCAGGCAACGCTGCGGGGCGATTATGTCGAGGCGCGGCGAATCAACGACACGCTGGCGCGGCTGCATCGCGCGATGTTCCTCGAGGCGAGCCCGGCTCCGGCGAAGTATGCGCTGTCGCTGCTTGGGTTGTGCGAAGACGAACTGCGGTTGCCGCTGGTTCCGGTGGACAGCCCGGCCGTAAAGGACGAGATCAAGGCTGCGATGCAGGAAGCGGGCGTCCTGTGATGGCGCAGCCTCCCAAGAGCAGCGGACAAAATCCGAAGGGCAAGACGCGGCGTGAAATGGCGCGGAAGTCGGTGGCGGAGAACCGGCAGGCGCGCCGCAACTATGAGATTATCGACGATCTCGAAGTGGGCATCGTGCTGACGGGCAGCGAGGTGAAGTCGCTACGCGAGGGGCGCGCCAACATTGCCGAGGCCTATGCGCGGGAGGAGGGCGGGAAGATCGTTCTCGTGAACTCCACCATCCCGACATATCCGCCAGCGGGGCAGTTCAACCACGATCCAGCGCGCAAGCGCGTGCTGCTGGTGAAGAAACGCGAGTTCAACCGGCT
>JBMOGP010000213.1:0-5100 GCA_049318285.1 Hyphomonadaceae bacterium | reverse complement strand
GTACAATGACATCCCGTCGGTGAACTACATCGTCGCGGATTCGAAAGGCGGCATCGCCTATTTCTGGAACGCCCACATGCCCAGGCGTGTCCCTGGCTGGGACCGCACAAGGGTCCTTCCCGGCGACATTTCCGAAACGCTCTGGAAAGGCTGGGAGCCGGTCGAAGCACTGCCCTCGGTCATCCGTCCGAAGTCAGGCTACATCGTCAACGCCAACCACTCGCCGCTGCTGGTATCGGGCCCGGACGACAATCCGAAGGCCGAGAACTATGCCAGGGACTTCGCGCTCGACACGCTCGTCACCAATCGCGGCCTGCGCGCGCAGGAACTTTATGGCAAGGACACCTCGATCACGCGCGAGGAGTTCATCGGCTACAAGATGGATCACACCTACTCGCCCGGCAGCAACGTCATGAAGATGCAGGCTGATTTCCGCACCATTGATCCCGGCGAGGATGCGGATCTCAAGGCGGCGCTCGCCGTGGTGACCGCGTGGAACGGCTCAGCCGACATGGAGAACCGCAACGCGGCGCTCGCCATCTTCACCGGCCAGTCTGCGATGGGCAGCCAGATGCATGACACATACGATCGTGCAAAGGCCATCGCCGCCCTCAAGTCAACGGTGACGCAGTTGAAGGCGGCCACCGGCCGTATCGATCCGAAGTGGAGCGAGGTCAGCCGGGTCGCCCGGGGCGGCCAGTCATGGCCCACCGATGGCGGGCCGGACACGCTGCGCGCGATGTATGCAGCCGGCGATCTGGCCACGCAGAAATTCCGCTCCGGCCGCGCAGGCGACACTTACGTCGCCATTGCGGACTGGGCGCCTGATGGCACCTACCGCATCGACACGATCCACCAGTACGGCTCGGCCACCATGGATTCATCCTCGTCACACTATGCGGACCAGGCGCCGATCTTCGCGGAAAAGAAATGGAAGCAGCCGCCCATGAAGCTGGACAACCTGCTGAAGCAGTCGACGCGAGACTATCGCGTCAGCAAGTAGATGCACCAGCTACTTGGCTGCCCGCTTCTCGAGTTCCTCGAGCCGCGCACGCAGCGCTTTCAGCTCGTCAGCCTCGCTGGCGGCTGAAGCTTCCGCCGTCTGGGGCGTATGCGTCGCCATACCGGGCATCCCAGGCATCGCACCCGTCCAGAAGCCGGCAAGACGCTTCTGGAAGTCGCCCTGCATCGCCTGCATCGCCGCCGGGTCGAACACATTCCATTGCGGCATGGCGCCAGACATCGCGCCGGTCATCTGGCTGGCAAGCTGTTCCTGTTGCGCACGGATGAAGGCCACCGACTGCTCAAACAGCCCGGTCATCATCTCGGACGTCTTTGACTGGTGCATGCGGATCATGTCCATCATCAGATCGGCCGAAAGCACTGCGCCGGACGCCTGCCCCTCCTGCTCCATGATGATCTGCAACAGCACCTGCCGCGTAACGTCCTCGCCCGTCTCGGTGTCCTCGACGCGGATATTGGCGCCCTTGCGCACCATTTCGGCCACTTCCGGCAGGCGGACATAACGCGATGCATTCTTGTTGTAGAGCTTGCGGCTCGGATAGCGGCGCAACTCGACGTTTTCATCTTCACTCATGTTCTGGTCCCGACGCGCCATGTCCCGTTCCTATTGCGCCAGCCACGCATTCACGGCGCCGTAGAATGCATCCGGCTTGTCCAGCATCACATAGTGGCGCGCATCGTCGATGCGCTGCCGCCGCCCCTGGACGAGTCCCGCGTATGAAGACGCATACACCTGGTCGAGGCTCATTCTTGACGCAGGGCTCACGCGGTCCCACGCATAGATCACATCCACCGGCGCCTTGATCCGCTGCAGGTCGCCCCTCAGATCCGTCACCATTACCTCGGCCATCACGTCAGCCGTCGCGGCCCGGTCAGAGGTCAGGCCCCAGCGGACAACGCGTTCGAGGAGATCCGGGCTGGTGACCAGCTTCTCGCTCGTGCGGCGCGTATCGTCGTGATGCTGCGTCTTGGATTTCTCCAGATAGCTGCGTCGCGAATGCTGGGCCAGCGGCGCCATCGATGAGGCCGTGGCAAACGGCGTGATCAGCATCGAAAAGAATGCAGGCACATCGACCACCATCAACCGGTCAACCACATCGGCGTGATCGCGGGCCAGCATCAGCGAGACAAGCCCGCCCATCGAATGGCCAACCACGGGCGCAGGCCCGACCCGGAGCGAACGAATGTATCCCGCCAACGCATCGGCCACCGGCTTGAGGAAGTTCATCGGGCTGCGCAAAGCGCTCGGCGCGAGTCCCGCAAAGCCACGCATGTGGATTGCATGCACGCGAATACCAGGCAGCGACGGGGCCGCGTCTTCCCAGCATTCGGGTGAGGCAGCCAGGCCGTGGATGAACACCACATCGCGCCCCGCGCCTGAAACGGAACTTGTGAACAGTTCGCCCTCCCACAGGGGAACGTCGCGCTTCATCCAGCGTGCGAGTGAGCCAAGCTGCATGGGCGAAGGAATCTCCCGTTTCGTTCGGACGACAGTGAGCAGGTGCAGCATCCCCGAAGGCTCGTGTACACGGGTCCATTCGAATTACGAAGCCCGGAATTGCCGCACGGCGGCGAAATATGCCGCGGTGCCGCGTAAACTGTCGCACCGGGTTTCGCCTGCGCGTAGAAAACCTTTTCAGAATATGGCGTTTGACGGGTTCCCCGGCAGTGTTACCTATCGAACAGGAAACGTTTTCGGGCACATCATGAACGACCAGACGAGCACTCTCGGCGCGTTCGAATTGAGCCAGAATTTCCAGCGCATCAACTTCCTGCTGCAGCGCCTTTTCCTGGCAGTTTCACGCCGCGAGGTCCGCAATCCCGGTGTCGAAGGTCCGGGCCAACCCCTGCTGCTTCGCGCGGCTGCGGGCCAGATGCAGAGCTGGATGTCGAACCCGATGAAGACATTCAGCTCACAGCTGCAATTCTGGCAGAACACGACAGCCCTCTATGCCGAGCTGACGCAGGCACTGCTGTCTGGCGCGCAGCAGATGCCAAAGGCGGAGGCCGAGCCCGCCGATGCGCGCTTTGCTGACGACGCGTGGAGCAAGCACCCGTTTTTCCACTATCTGAAGCGCCAGTACCAGATCATGTCGGCCTATCTCGAATCCCTCGCGGATACGGCCTCAGAAGGCGAAGACGAGAAGCACTCCGAGCAGATCCATTTTTTCACGCACCAGCTGGTCGACATGTTCTCGCCAGCGAACTTTCTCGCCTCCAACCCGGTGGCGATCAAGAAGGCCGTCGAGACCAATGGCCGGTCGCTGGTTGAGGGCCTCGAAAACCTGGTGAAGGATCTGGAGCGCAATGGCGGCGACCTGCTCGTCACGCTGTCCGATCCCGAAGCCTTCAAGGTTGGCGAAACACTGGCGACGACAAAGGGCCACGTGATCCACGAGACGCCGCTGTTTCAGCTCATCCGCTACGAGCCGACAACGGAGAAAGTCTACGCCCGCCCACTCCTGCTGATACCGCCCTGGATCAACAAGTTTTACATTCTCGACCTGCAACCGAAGTCATCGCTGGTGAAGTGGCTCACCGAGCAGGGTTTTGCCGTCTACATCGTCAGCTGGAAGAACCCGCGCGAAGAGCTTCGCACGGCGGGTATGGATACCTATGTCCTGCAAGGTGTCATTCCTGCGATGCAGAAGGTAGACGAGCTGCACGGCAAGGACGGCGTCAACGTCGTCGGCTATTGCATTGGCGGCACCACGCTTGCGCTCTCGCAGGCATGGCTTGGAAAGACCCGGCACGACAACCCGGCCAAGTCCTGCACCTTCTTCACGGCCCTCACCGATTTCGAGGATCCGGGCCCGCTGAAATCCTTTATCGACGAAGGTTTCATCGCAGGGATCATGATCGAGGCCCAGCGCAAGGGCTTTCTCGACCAGCGTATCATGGCGCGGACCTTCAGCTATCTGCGCCCGAATGATCTCGTCTATGGCCCGGCCGTGAAGGCCTACCTGCTTGGCGAGGCCCGCCCGAAATTCGACCTGCTGTTCTGGAACGAGGATTCCACCCGCCTGCCAGAGCGCATGGCGCAGGAGTATCTGACTCATCTCTATCGCGACAACGTCTTTGCGCACGGCGCATTCGAGATCGAAGGGGTCAAGGTCGGCCTCGACGACATCAAGGTCCCGCATTACGTCGTCGCCTGCGAGAAGGATCACATCGCGCCGTGGACCGCCTCGTTCAAAGGCCTCACGCGCCTGAAGGGCGGCGGCCGGTTCGTGCTGGCGCAGTCAGGCCACATTGCCGGGATCGTGAACCATCCGGACAAGAAGAAGTACGGCTATTGGGTCAGCGACGCCGACCCCGGGGATGATCTCGACGCGTGGCGCGCGGGTACGGAGGCCCGCGACGGCTCATGGTGGCCCGACTGGGCAGCGTGGCTCGGCAAGCGTTCGGGCAAGAAGGTCTCCGCCGCGGAGAGTTTCCCCGAAAGCGTTCCGAGGCTTGAGCCGGCGCCGGGCCGTTATGTGCGCGAGTAGTCTCGCTCACCATGCATCAGGACAGATCGCATAGCCTGGCCATCCGGGCTTTTGGCGCAGGGTCCCTGCTTGCGATCCTTCTCGGCGCTGCAGCGATGGCGCTTGCTGACATTCCGTTGAGTATCTGGATCCGCAATCCGGTCGCGTGGTTCGCCGCCGCAGCTGTGGGAATTTTCATTGCTTCGCGTGGCTGGTTCGGCGTCGGCGCCATCGTGGTCGCGGCAATCGTGATCGGTCTCAGCCTTGTGAGCCCAGGTCAGGAGGGCGTCTTCCGCTGGGTTGGCGCCGGCCCGATCCAGCTCAACGCCGCAGCACTGGTCCTGCCGGTCGCGATCGCAGCCTTCGCGCGAGCGCGCGCATGGATCGCCGCACTCAGTTTCGTCATCATTGGCGCCGTGATCGCCCACCAGCCGGACATCTCGCAGCTGGCCGGGTTCGCGATCGCGAGTGTGATCCTGTTCGCTTTCGCTTTCGGCTGGAAAGGCGCGCTCGCCGCGCTGATCCTCGGTTTTGCACTTCTCGCCTACTGCCTCAGGCAGCCCGACCCGCTCCTGCCGGTGGCGCATGTTGAGGGCATCCTGCTGCT
>JBMOGP010000212.1:0-5106 GCA_049318285.1 Hyphomonadaceae bacterium | reverse complement strand
CATGCCAGGGGCGGGCGCTTCCTCGATCACCTTCTGGTGACGGCGCTGCAGCGAGCAGTCGCGCTCGAACAGGTGGATGTAGTTTTCGTGACTGTCGCCGAAAACCTGCACCTCGATGTGGCGCGGGCTCTGCACGAACTTCTCGACCAGCACGCGATCATCGCCGAAGCTGGCCTTCGCCTCGCGCTGGGCGCTGGCAAGGGCGGCTTCAAAGTCGGCGTCGGCGTCGACCTTGCGCATGCCGCGGCCGCCGCCGCCGGCGATGGCCTTGATGAGCACGGGGTAGCCGATCTTCTTCGCGGCAGCCTTCAGCGTTTTGAGGGACTGGTCCTCGCCATGATAGCCCGGCGTAACGGGGACGCCGTGCTTTTCCATCAGCGCCTTGGCGGCGTCCTTGAGCCCCATGGCGCGGATGGCTTCAGGTGGCGGCCCGATCCAGGTCAGGCCTGCCTTGGCGACGGCTTCGGCGAAGGCTGCATTTTCTGACAGGAAGCCATAGCCGGGGTGGATCGCTTCAGCGCCCGACTCCTGGGCAGCGGCGATGATGCGGTCGCCCCTGAGATAGCTTTCGGCCGAGGGCGCGGGGCCGATATGAACGGCTTCATCCGCCTCACGCACGAAGGCCGAACCAGCATCAGCGTCCGAATAGACAGCGACCGTGCCGATCCCGAGCCTTCGGGCGGTACGCATGATCCGGCGGGAGATTTCGCCCCGGTTGGCGATGAGAATGGAGGAGAACATCGGCTGAAACTAGAGAGATGCGCGACGCGCCACAAGCCACCGCTCGAGACTTCAGCCAGCAAGCCCCAGAACAACGATCGCCAGAAAGAAAACGCTAAGCGCCAGCACGCAAATCAGCAGCAGAATCGCGGTACGCCAAAGAGCCGAAAACCAATTGAGCCCGTATGCGCCCTTGATGTGGAAAAACACATGAACCGGAATGGCCAGGGCGATGACCGACATCACAAATTCGAAGATGCCCGCAGCCCACATCGCCGTCAGCGCGCCAACCACGAACAGCAGCGACATGAAGGATAGGGAGTAGAGAACGACCACGGCGTGATCGAACAACGTGACGCCGCGTTTCCAGACAAAAAGCAGCCACATGAAAGGCAGCGAGATCGGCACCAGAAGGAAGGAGAATTTGTAGGCGGTGTTCTGGATCTTGTAGACTGCGAGCTCAGGGTTCTCGAGCTTCTCGAGGATTTTCTTGTCGACAGCCTTGAATCCGGTGTTGACCGTTATCTCGCCCGCGCGCGCGGCTTGCGCCACCTGGTCATAGAACACATCGAGACCCGAGATCTTCGCCGTATGTGTGACGCCGTCATCGTCCACCGTTACGGGTGATTCCGCTATCACCCTCTCAAGGGTCGTGATCGTGCGTTCGGCAATGCGCAGGTCGAGAGCCTTGTCGCCTGCCAGTTCTTCGGCATCCTCAACGGCTTCGCGTGCGGTTTCGCGCACTGGATCGCCTGCCGGCGCCGTTTCCGGGATGGCTGCCTCTGCCGCACGCGCAGCAATCAGAGCAGCATCCGCCTCCGTCACTTCTGTCTGGAGTTGCTTGATGTTTGTGCGCGCTTCGGCAAGTTCGATCGCGGCTTCCTCTGTGTTCGCGCTCACGACCATGTCGCCCGTAAAGGCAAACACGAAGAACATCGTGAAGACGGTCAGCAGAAAGATCGCGAGCGGCGAAATGTACCTTGCGCGTTTGCCGTGAATATAGTCGCGCGTCAGCGTGCCCGGGCGAAACACCAGAAGCGGCAGGGTGCGCCAGGCGCGCGTGTCGAAATGCAGGATGCCATGGAGGAACTCCTCCACCATGTGGCCAAGTGTGCGGTGGATATGCGCCGTCTGTCCGCAGCTGGCGCAGAAGTCTCCGGTCAGTCCGGCCCCACAATTGGCGCAGGCACCGTGGGCTTCGGCCTTGCCGACGACATGATTGTCGATAGCGCCAGCTACGAGGCCAGCCGTGACAGCCGCGCCTGCAGCTTCCACTTCCCCGCTCATAAATCCGTCCCCTGCACTGACCGCAGCTTCAGGTTCACGGCGGCGACCAGCACAAAGCTGATAATCATGAGAAGGCACCACGAGCCAGGCTGTTGAATCGAGACGGGATGCCAGCCTTCATCCTGGCTGGGCTAGGTCCGTGCCCAGGTAAAAGTGCCGAGTTTCTCGTCAAAACACAACAAGGTGGCGACAAGGAGGAGGCCGACCAAAAGAGGCATGGGGCGCTCGGCGCGGTCTGGTCGGCGATCAAATATGTGAGGGCCATGCCTCGCGGAAGGCGTGCAGCCAGACTTCGAGCTAGAGGCGTTTCGACATGTCCCGTGCAAGAATCGCCCAGCCTAGCGCGACCAGCTCGGCTTGCGCTTCTCAAGGAAGGCGGCAAGCCCTTCCCTGCCCTGCTCGCTGACACGCCGATGGGCGAGGCGCTTCGCGGTCATGCGGCCGAGGCTGGCGTCGATTACTTCGCCGGTCACATCAGCGACGAGGGACTTGGTGTCGGCGATGGCAGCGGGGGATGCAGAATAGACGAGGTCGGCGTAGTGTTCGGCCAGCTTCTCCATCGCCATCTCGTCTTCGACCTCGTGGTTGATCAGGCCAAGCCTCGCGGCGACGTCCGCCTCGAAGCGTTCGCCTGTGACGAACAGCGTACGCGCCCAGCGCGGGCCGATGGCGTTGATGATATAGGGAGAGATCGTCGCCGGGATGATGCCTAGCTTCACCTCGGAGAACGCGAACACTGTACCGCGCTTGGCGATGGCGATGTCGCAGGCGGCGGCGATGCCGCACGCGCCCGCCATCGCCGCGCCGTGCAGCAAGGCGATGGTGACTTGCGGAAGCTCGAACAGACGGCGGAGCATCTCCGCCATGCCGTAAGCGTCTTCCTCGTTTTCACCGGACGAATAGTGCTGGGCAGCCTTCATCCATTCGAGGTCAGCGCCGGCGGAGAAGACGGGTCCATTGCCGCGCAGAAGGACAAGTCGGCATTCGGGGTTCTTCGAGAGCATCTCGAAGGCATCCGTGAGTTCCGCGATTACCTCGGCGTTGAGGGCGTTTCGCTTGGCCGAACGGTTAAGCGTGAGGACGGCCGTGCCTTCGGGCGAGACGTCGAGAAGGATGTGCTCATAAGCCATGGGGAAGCTCCTTTGCGGCTGATGTAGACCGGCGGGGTCGTCCCGTCACGTAGCCCGGCAGGGCTAGATGCGCTTGACCTCGGTCACATTGCGCTCGGCATCCAGTTTGACCTCCATGTCAGCGCGGCGGCCGCCGGACATCATGTGGCGCGTGATGCGCTCGAAATGCTGGATGAACATGGCAATGCGGCGGCGGTCTGCCTGGGAAAGATCGCGGCCGAGTAGTCCTTCTTCCTGTTCACAGCGCCAGTCGTGGGTCACGCCGAAGTCAGGTGCGCGCAGGTAAAGGACAGCGTCGAAGCGGGCGAAGGCCAGCGCATAGGGAAGTGTCAGGTTCTCGTTGATCGCGCGGCGCCATCTCCCGCGATCGTCTTCCTTCGCTTCGATCTCGTTGATGGCGGTCGCCAGTTCGGCGTCGGACTGCGCCGAGGCGCCGAGGCACCAGCCATCCATCAGGATCAGCTGCGGCCTGCCCTCGTAAATCGGTCGCTTGGATCGCGGCAGCGGGTTATCCGTCACCTTGTCGAAGGCGGGGAGCGGTGTGCGGCTGTCCGGGCCTGTCGCCTGAAGCGCATCGAGCGTGGCGCTGAGAAGATCGAGATCGTGCGTGCCGGGCGGGCCGCGCGTGGCAAATAGTGGATGCACTGTCGCCGAAAGCGTGCGGCGCGATGCGGCGTCGAGATAGACATCGTCTAGAGAGAAATGCGCTGTGCCGCGATGGAGGGCGGCGTAGGCCCTGACAAGCGTGGTCTTGCCTGAACCCTGCGGGCCCGCGACCCCGACGATGGGGATGCGCCCGCCTGCCCGCTGCCGCGCGATTTCGACGGACTGGTCGAGCGCGTTGAGGGCGTCGCGGTTCATTGCAGTACTGCCGGGGCTACATTCTGAAAACGCCAAACCCTTGTTCGCGATCAGGTTGTCTCCCATGCGGCGCGTTCAGCGATGCTGACAGCGCAAGGCCAAGCACACGCCGCGTGTCGCGTGGCGCGATCACGCCGTCGTCCCAGAGGCGGGCGGTCGAGAAATAGGGCGAACCTTCGCGCTCGTAAAGGTCGCGGATGGGCTGCTTGAACATTGCTTCGTCATCGGGGGCCCACGTCTGGCCTTTCGCCTCCATCGCGTCGCGCTTGACGGTTGCGAGCACGCTGGCGGCCTGTTCACCGCCCATGACGGAGATGCGGGCGTTGGGCCACATGAATAGGAAGCGCGGGGAATAAGCTCGACCGCACATGCCGTAATTGCCTGCGCCATAGCTGCCGCCGATGACCACGGTGAATTTCGGCACCCGCGCAGTGGCGACGGCAGTGACCATCTTGGCGCCGTCCTTGGCGATGCCGCCCGCCTCGTATCTCGAACCTACCATGAAGCCGGTGATGTTCTGCAGGAAGACAAGCGGAATGCCGCGCTGGTCGCACAGCTGGATGAAGTGCGCGGCTTTCTGCGCGCTTTCAGAGAACAGGATGCCGTTGTTAGCAAGGATGCCGATGGGCAGGCCGTGCAGGTGTGCAAAGCCCGTTACCAGCGTTTCGCCGTAGAGTTTCTTGAACTCGTCGAACTCGGAGCCGTCGACGAGGCGGGCGATGACTTCGCGCACGTCGTAGGGTTCGCGTGCATCGAGCGGGATGACGCCGTCAAGTTCGGCGGGGTCGAAAGCTGGATCGCGCGGGGCTATCGCGTCGAGCGCGATGCGTTTGGGGCGATTGAAATTCTTCACGATATCGCGGACGATCTTCAGCGCGTGACTGTCGTTGGCAGCATAGTGATCCACCACGCCGGAGCGGCGGGCGTGTACATCCGCGCCGCCGAGGTCTTCGGCGGAAATGATTTCGCCTGTGGCCGCCTTCACCAGCGGCGGGCCGCCAAGAAAGATGGTGCCCTGCTTGCGGACAATGACGGTCTCGTCCGACATCGCCGGGACATACGCGCCGCCCGCGGTGCACGAGCCCATCACGGCGGCGACCTGCGGGAT
>JBMOGP010000211.1:0-5106 GCA_049318285.1 Hyphomonadaceae bacterium | reverse complement strand
CCCGTCTGCCAGAACACGTCGATCGGAATGCCGCCGCGCGGATACCAGTAGCCGGCAATCCGCAGCCAGGTCGGCGCGAGCAGGTCAACGAGCCGCTTGCCGATCGCAACCGTGCAGTCTTCGTGAAAGGCGCCATGATTGCGAAACGACGTGAGATAGAGCTTCAGGCTCTTGCTCTCCACGATCCAGTCGGCTGGCGCGTAGTCGATCACGAGGTGGGCAAAGTCAGGCTGTCCCGTCACGGGGCATAGCGAGGTGAATTCCGGCGCAGTGAAGCGCGAAAGATACAGTGTTCCGGGATGCGGATTGGGGACCCGCTCAAGAACCGCCTGGTCAGGTGATGCCGGCAAAGGCGACTGCGCGCCGAGCTGTGTCAGCCCGGATGGACCTGAAGGTGGATTCATGCCGCTTGATGGCCCCGCAGCGCAAATTCGGCAATAGGCAGGTCCGATTCGTCGGCGCGCAGACGGAATTTTCCGTCAATCGCCCGGGACACCGTCATTAAGCTGTCGCTTACCACGCCAGGCGTAGCGTCGCGGGCGCCCAAACATCGGGCGAGTGACCCAAGGGTTGTCATGAAATTGTGCGGGTACGCTGCACCGCCGCATGGATTGGTTGAACCGCTTCTGGTGTGTCCGCCTAAATCGTCATGGTCTCCCGCGAGACGGATGCGCTCCCCGGCGCGTCCGCACTTGCAAAGCCGCGTCTGCGGGTCGGTTCAACACGAGGGGAAAAAGGTATTGATAATGCGCAACCTCCTGATCTTTAGCGTCCTGGCTGCTGCCTCGACTGCTCCCGCCTTCGCCCAGGAAGTCACTGTGTCAGGCAACGTTGCCCTGACGTCGGATTATGTCTTCCGCGGCGTCTCCCAGACGGACCAGGGCCCGGCCGTCCAGGGTGGCTTCGACGTCGCTTTCGGGGACTCGGGCGCGTATGTGGGCACCTGGGCCTCGAACATCAATTTCAACACCGGCGGCTCCAACCTCGAGCTCGACCTCTATGGCGGCTTCAAGTTCGCCCTTGGCCCGGTTGCCATGGATGTCGGCGTCGCCGGCTACTTTTATCCGAGCGCCTCAGATGACACCGCTGAACTCGACTACTACGAAGGCTATGTGAAGCCCTCGATCGCCCTCACCGACCAGATTACGCTGGGCGGCGCGGTCTACTGGTCGCCGGAGTTCACCGGTGAGTCGGGCGATGCGGTCTATGCTGAAGTGAACGGCGCCTTCGTCGCCAGCCCGGAACTCACCTTCTCTGGCGCGATCGGCATGCAGACGGTCGATGCGACCGGCTTCTTCGCCGGCGAGGACGACTACACGACCTGGAATGCTGGCGCCACCTACTCCGCCATGGGCCTCGGCTTCGACCTTCGCTATGCTGGCACCGACGTCGACAACGCCGCAATCTATGACGACCGCCTCATCTTCACGGTCAAGCGTGCTATGTAGTTATCGTCCCTCCCCGGAGGGACTGAAATAACGGTTGCCTGACGGCCCTGCCGTCGGAAACATGGGAGCCGTCACGGAAACGTGGCGGCTCCTACCGTTTTGCTGCAGGCACCTGGAGGATCATGACCGCAGTTGAAACCCTGCAGCCCGCCATTGTCTACCTTGGTGCGGGGCTGGCGGCGGCGCTTGCCTCGCGCGCCGCACGGCTGAGCCCCATCGTCGGCTATCTTGTCGCTGGCCTGGTGATCGGCCCGTCCGGCTTCGGCCTCGTCCAGAACAACGAGACGGCACGCTTTCTTGCTGACCTCGGCGTGGTTTTCCTCCTGTTCGACATCGGCCTGCATTTCTCGCTGAAGGAAATCCGCACCCGCCGCGCCGACATGATCGGCCTTGCGCCGCTGCAGATCATCCTGTGCGGCCTCGCCTTTGCGATGATCGGGGTTGCTTTTGGGTTTCCATGGCCCGTCGCTGTGCTGGTCGGCGTATCGCTCGCCCTCTCCTCGACGGCAGTGGTCGCGCGCCTTCTCGCCGACCGTAACCAGCCCGGCTGCCCAATGGGACGCTCGGCGACGGCCGTACTGGTGGCGCAGGACATCGTCGCCATCTTCCTTCTGACTTTCGCAGCCTCGCTCGGGGGTGATCCAAATCTCCTGGGCGCTGAGGTGGTGATCGTTCTGGGGAAGGCGGTGCTCGCCCTAGCCATCGCCATCCTCGCCGGACGCTTCGTTGTACGCCCGCTCTTCGAATCGCTCGCCGCGACCGGCAATCGCGAGACCTTCACTGTCGTGGCGCTGTTCATCGTGCTGGCGGCCAGCGCCGCCACCGCACGCGCGGACCTCTCGCTCACGCTCGGCGCCTTCCTCGCTGGCATGGCGCTGTCCGACACACCATATCGCAACACGGTGCAGGCGGAGGTGAAGCCCTTCTCCGGTCTCCTGCTCGGCCTGTTCTTCATGAGCGTGGGCATGAGCGTGAACCTGCCCGCCATGGCCTTCATCTGGCCCGCTGTTCTTGCGACCGCGCTGGTCATCGTCATCGTCAAGACGGTGGTCGTATTCACAGCAGCCCGCCTCAATGGCTGGGCCGTCCCCGGCGCAACGCAGCTTGGCTTTCTTCTGTCGCAGGGATCGGAGTTCACCCTCGTCATCGTCGGAATCGCGACAATTTCCGCCGCGATGCCCGGCGCATGGGCCGGCGTGCTGACTGCAGCGGTCGCCGTCACGCTGGTCGCCGCGCCGATCTGGACCGCGCTTGGACTGCACATCGCGCGCATCCTCGCCGAGCGCCGCAAGGACGTCGCTGTCGACGCGGAAGAGGTGGCGCAGGAACATCCTGTACTGATCTTCGGCATGACGCCAGAAGGCCGCCTCGCCGCTGACGCCCTGCGCGACCACGACATTGCGTGTATCGGTGTCGACAGCGACCCTGATCGGTTCGTCACCGCCGCGTCCGACGGATACGACATGGTGTTCGGCGACGCGCGAGATCTCCGGATCATGGAAAGCCTGGACGCCAGGCAATCGAAAGCGATCGTGCTCGGCGCACGCGGCCTGGGCGCTGTCCAGGCGTTCAAGCTTGCGACCGCCGAGCAGCCCTGCTTCATCGTTGCAAGCTCGATACAGGAGCGCGCCGAACTCGCAGACCTCGGCTTCCGCGCGCACCTCGCTCACGCCGAGCCACGTGGACTGGAACTCGCGACAGACCTGTTGCAGCGGCTCGGCATAGACCAGGAACGGATCACAGCCTGGGTGAAGGACCAGGCTGAGCGGCGCGGCCTGCCCGACACCGCTACCGCGTCCAAGAGCGCAGTCGAAGCTGCCTAGGACTGCAGCCCGCGGACGCGCGGCTCGGCCAGCTTCACGACCGCCACCGCCAGGAGCGACTTCAGCACGACGCCGATCACGAATGGCCAGACGCCTGACGCAAATGCAGGCTCCACGCCGAGTTGCCGCATGGCGTGGATTCGTGCGTAATCCACCGTCGCACCAAGCGCGTAGACCAACGCCCGTCTGGACACACCGAATGAAGCTCTGGCAGACCCTGTCCGCAATTGCACTCACTTGCCTGCCGTTAGCGGCATGTGCGACGCGCGAGATTCCGATCGCCGAGCTACGCCTACAGTATGGCTTGCCCACCTCGCGAACCTTTGAGCCATCGGCAGGCATGCGTGTTCATTACACGGATGAAGGCAGGCGCGGCGGCCGCACGCTCATCCTGGTGCATGGCTTTGCCGCGTCCGTACATGCCTGGCGTCCCTGGATCGATCGCCTTGCTGGCGACTTTCGCCTTGTCGCCATCGACCTGCCCGGCCACGGGCTGACACAGACGCCTCACGACTATCGCGCAACGATTGAAGGGAATGCGAAGCTTGTTGAGGATCTCGCCGACCACCTCGGCATTGATCGCTTCGTGCTCGCCGGCAACTCGATGGGCGGCGCCGTTTCGATGGCCTACGCGATGGAGCATTCGGCGCGGCTGCAGGGGCTGGTCCTCGTCTCACCCGCCGGATGGCCGGGCCAGGGCGGCGGCGCACCCGGGGGCTTCTCCCTCCTGAACAGCGAGGCCGGGCGCTTCCTCCTGAAGCTGGTGGACCCGCGCATCGTGGTCGGCGGCGGACTAAAGTCGGCTTATGTCGAGGAAGCGCTTGTGACCGACGCCGTTGTCGATCGCTACGCCGAGCTTGCCATGGGCGAGGGACATCGTGACGTGCTGCTCACGCAGCGCTCGCAACCTGAGAAGTCATGGACGCCAGCATCCTTCGCGACCATCCGGACGCCGACACTTGTGATGGTCGGCGACAAGGATGCCTTGATCCCGCCCGCGAACGGACGTGCGCTTGCCCGCGCCATTCCCGATGCCTATCTCGTCACTTATCCCGAGGGCGGACACCTGCCGATGGAGCAGCTGCCCGATCAGACGGTGCAGCATCTTCTCGCTTTCATCCGCGGCCTGCCTGCGCGCTGACACGCAGCGAAAAGTTGCTTCTTGCGCGCCATGTGCAGACGGGCACCCGAAATAGGCAGAACTCTCCACGCAACGCTCTGGCGACTGCCTGCAGGATTCTGGCATAACCAGCTTCAAGAACTGAGGAGATCGGCATGAAGATCGGCGTTCCGAAGGAAATCAAGACCCAGGAATACCGCGTGGGCCTGACGCCCGAGAGCGTGATGGAGCTGACGCGCGCGGGCCACGACGTGTTCGTCCAGACGAGCGCTGGGCTCGGCCTCGGAGCGAGCGATGGCGATTATGTGCGAGCGGGCGCGAAGATGCTCGATCATGCGGCGGAGGTGTTCGCAGCCGCCGAAATGATCGTGAAGGTGAAGGAGCCGCAAGCTGTCGAGTGCGCGATGCTGAGGCCGCATCATACGCTGTTCACCTACCTTCACCTCGCCGCCGACAAGCCCCAGGCCGAGGCGCTGATCAAGTCCGGCGCGACCTGCATCGCCTATGAGACCGTCACCAACGCTGCCGGTCGCCTGCCCCTGCTGCAGCCGATGAGCCAGGTCGCCGGGCGCATGTCGATCAACGTTGGCGCCTATGCGCTCATGAAGACGCAACGTGGCCGCGGCCTGCTGCTCGGTGGCGTGCCCGGCGTGCCGCCGGCCAATGTGGTGATCCTGGGCGGCGGCGTGGCAGGTGTTCATGCGGCAGAGATGGC
>JBMOGP010000210.1:0-5140 GCA_049318285.1 Hyphomonadaceae bacterium | reverse complement strand
CATCGCGCGGCGTTGACGTTGAGGTTCACTACGGCCTTGAAACGCAGTGGGGCGACCTGGACTTCACGCTCCGCGCAGCACGGCAGCTTGAGGCCGGCGATCAGCTTCTGCCAGGCAGCCCGTTCGAGGACTCGAATGGCGAAGCTGGCGAACCGCCATGGGTTGCCAACCTCAACACGGCTTACGATGCAGGTCCGCTGTCTGTGTTCTGGGGCGTTCGCTATGTCGACGCCACCTCGAACCTCGACGACTTCACCGAAGCCAACCCGACGCAGCCCTACCGCTTCCTGGGCGAGCCGGTGAACTATGTGCTGTCGACGCCGCCGCGCTTCTACCACACCCTGTCGGTCGGCTATGACTTCGAAGACCTTGGCCTCAACGCCCGCTTCGGCGTGCGGAACGTGCTCGACGAAGAGCCCCCGCAGACATCGAGCAACGCAGGCTACCTGCGCCTCGGCAACGCGGTCATCGAAAGCCAGTACGACATCTACGGCCGGACCTACTTCATCGACCTCTCGAAGTCGTTCTAAGCCAGAGACACCAAGCCTGAATGGAGAGGGCGGCGGAGCAATCCGCCGCCCTCTTTCTGTTTGGGCAAAAGAAAACGCCGCTGCCTTGCGACAGCGGCGGTGTCCTTCACCTGGCGCGCGGCTCACCCCTCGTCGCGATCGCCAGCCTCGCGGATGTCCTTGCCTGCGCGGTCAGCAGCGCGACCACCCTCGAGAATCCCCAGCAGGCCGTGATTGCCCTCGTGGCAGGCGTATTCGTAGACCTGTTCATTGACGCGGTTCAGGCCAACCTCGCCCTTCCAGACCTGAGTATAGAGCGCCGGGTCCTGGACCTCGAACTCGTACAGGACCTGGCTGTCGGAATAGCGCGTGAAACGCTCGGTGATCTTGCCGGCGGGCGTCACCTGCGCTTGGCCGCCGCCTTCCGGATTGATGTTGATGGTCTCGACCACCAGCGTGTCGCCTTCCCACCAGCCAATCGAGTCGCCGAGATACTTGTTCAGCGCCGCCGGCTTGTGCTTCGCGTTGAGCGGGATCACGCGCGCGTCGTGGTTCATCTCGACGACGATCACCACATGGTCCGGGCTCTGGATGATCTGGTAGTTGTTGTTGTAGAGCACGTTCATCATAGGCGGTCCGCCCGAGCCGCCGAATCCGACGATACAGCGCTCGCCCGCGCCACGCTCTTCCGGATTGTCATAGCCCGATCCGCGCCCGCGCGAGCCCCGCATCGAGGCCAGAAGCTTGCGACCGTCGTCGGAGAACGGCACCTGCCCGCTCGGCGGATCGACGATCCACGACGAGCGCCACGTTCCCTTCACATTGGCGTAGGTCGTGCCAGGATCGATCCAGAATGCGTTATAGCCACGGCCAGCCGCGAGATCCTTGCCGTCGAGCAGTCCGTCCTCGGTCTTCTGGTTGTCATCGGTCTGCTGGCGGATATTGGAGGGGTTGGCGGCGCGCGCCTTGGCTTCTTCCTCGTCGGTCATCACCAGCGTCTTCATGTTGCCCGGACGCGTAAGGCGCGTGTTCGAGGCATTCGACCAGACGCCCTGCAGGTCCGGCTGACCGAACGACAGACGCGGCGCGAGATAGCCCGCCGCCATCCGGTCGCCTTCCTTCGCGGGCTTCTGGTTCGGGATAAAGACCCTGCCATTGGTGTCCTGCGCCGAGGCCATGCCCGGCGCTGCAATGAGCGCGGCGGCGATAGCCGCCAGCGAGATGTGGCGCAATTTGATCATGTGGTCCTCCCGGGCCGCCGGCTTTTGCCGATCATGCTGTTGCTTCGCGGAAACATGCCGAATTCAGCCCTTCAGGACAAGCGCTGCCCAAGGCTTGTCCAGGCGCTCTCACGGTGACGTGCGGCGGCGTCAGCTTTCGCGCGTCCGGAACCACGGCCATCGCTTCGTCTTGCGAACAGCGCGATCCAGGCCTTCCATGCCGTCCTCGACGCCGTTCACCGATGCGACGGCGGACGGCGCAAAGCCCCAATGCACAAACGAAACGACCGCTTCGGCCGACTGGCCCTGATCGATCAGCCAGGCCTTCATGTCGCTCAGCGTCGCAGAGACGGGGGAGACCGGCGAGCCTGCGCTCACGTTCTGATGGATCTGAAACGCCGTCCTTGCACTTTCAGACCGGCGGTCGAGCGGTTCGGGCTGCCCGCCGTCGATGTCATCACCCGCATCATCGCGCGGATGTGCCCTGACTGGGAGGCACACGGACAATCACACGCCCCCCCTGAAACAGCCCCGTCTGCTCGCATCTCATGATCGCAAATCGTCGGCTTCAGCGCGACATGACGCCTCGCATCGCGCGGACGGCAGGAACAAAAAAGCGCCGCTGCGTCTCCGCAACGGCGCTCTGAATGTGCTCCGCAAGAGCGACTATTCCTCGCGGTCGCCGTCCTCGCTGATGTTGCGGCCTTGCTTGTCGGCGACACGGCCACCTTCGAGGATGCCGAGGAGGCCGTGATTGCCCTCGTGGCAGGCGTATTCATACATCGACGGCTGGTGGTTCAAGGACATCTGTCCCTTCCAGACCTGGGTGTAGAGCTGCGGGTCGTGCACCTCGAACTCATAGAAGACCTGCTTGTCGTTGTAGCGGGTGAAGCGCTCGATGATCTTGCCCGACGGCGAGACCTGAACGGTCGACCCTCCGCGGGTCATGTTGATGGTCTCGATGACAAGGGTGTCGCCCTCCCACCAGCCGATCGAGTCACCCATCCACGCCGCGAGTTCCTTGGGACGGTGCTCTGCGTTCAGCGGGATGATGCGGGCATCATGGATCATCTCGGATTCGATCACGACGTGGTTCGGCGACTGAACGATCCGCAGGTTGTTGTTGTACAGGTAGTTCCCGATCGGCGGGCCGGACGTGCCGAGAATGATGCAGCGCTCGTTGAGGTTGCGCTCTTCAGGATGGTCATAGCCATTGCCAAGCCGCGGGCCGTAACCGCCGCCGCTCACGCCTGCCTTGGTGGGCACCTGCCCGTTGGCGGGCTCGACGATCCACGACGTGCGCCACGTACCCTTGACGTTTGCGTAGCTCGTGCCCGGATCGATCCAGAAAGCGTTGTAGCCGCGGCCCGAAGCGAGATCCTTGCCATCGAGCAGGCCATCAGAGATCTTCTGGTTGTCGTCGGTCCTCTGCCGGATGTTCGAAGGGTTGGTGTCGCGCGCCTTCTCGTTCTCGGCTTCGGACATCACCAGATTCTTCATCGCGCCCGGACGGCGCATGGTGGTGTTGGACGCATTGCTCCAGACGCCCTGCAGGTCTGGCTGGCCGATCTTGAGACGCGGAACGACATAGCCGGGCTCGACGTTGGGTGCGTTGATCGCCGCCTTGTCGACCTCGGGGCCGGTGGGCCCTGCGGCAGCAACCGGAATCGCCGACTGGGTCTGGGCAAATGCCGCGCCGCTGAAGGCCAAGGCTGCCGTCATGACCGCCAGAGAAACATGGCGCATCCTGATCATGGTCGTTCTCCCGGAAGCCGGCTTCAGCCGGTCATTTGTGTAACTGGTCTTACGCAGAGTGATGCCTAATCCGCGGCGACCCCACAAGGCGCGGGGGTGTCGCGCCCAGCCGTTCTCGCGCTGAAGTGAAGCCTGGGACCGGACCCAGCGCCTGTCTCAGCGCTTCCCGTCCAGCACAGCCTGCACGATGGCCACGGCCTGGGGCGAATCCCACTCGGCAGGCACTGTGAGGCGGGCGACTTCCTTGCCGGTCTTGTCGTAGATGATGGTGGCCGGCAACGCGCCGGTCTTGGCTTCGGACTGGAGCACCTGCTCCCCGTCGAAGAAGAAGGGCAGGTCCTGCCCCACCAGCTCGCGGAACTTCGCAAGCGTTGTCTCGCGCGTCACGCCCTGACCGTAGCCGTAAGCCACCGGGACGACCGCGACGTCCTTGCCGTCAAACGCCTTCTGCAGCCGTGCGAGACTCGGCATTTCAGTCACGCACGGACCGCACCATTCCGCCCAGATGTTATAGACGAGGATCCTGCCCTCGAACTGCTTGAAGGTGTGCGACGCGCCGGCCTCATCGGTGAACGCCGTGGTCGGGGCCGACAGGCCCTCCGATGGGCCGAACTCAAGGTCCAGCCGCTCGAACTCACCCGTCTTGAACGAAGCCAGCTGGCTGTCGCCGGCCGGGGCCGCCGCCTGGTCCGGAACCGAGGCGGGATCAGACGCCGCGGGCGGCTCGGCCGCCGGCTGGCAGGCCGCAGCAAAGAGTGCGAGAAGCGCGGCTGAAACGACGGGTCGCAGGTTCATGACGAAAAATCCCGAGAGCAACACCCCAGGAAGCGGAAGCTCCCAGAGCAACACGATGTGGGGCGGCCGTTTCTCGGCCATGCCCGACCAAGTCATGCAGGCGATAAACGCGTCCATCGACGTGGACAAGCGCCTCGCGACACAGGACATCGCTGGTTCGAAAGCCCATGCGGAGATGCTGGCAAAGACCGGTGTGATCTCGGCGAGGGACGCCTCCGCGATCAGACAAGGCCTCGATCAGGTCCTGTCGGAAATCCGTGAAGGAAAGTTCCAGTTTTCCAAGGCGCTGGAAGACATTCATCTCAACGTGGAATCCCGCCTCAAGGAAATCATCGGCGAGCCCGCGGGCCGGCTGCACACCGCACGCTCGCGAAATGACCAGGTCGCGGTCGATTTCCGCCTATGGGTCAAATCCGCGTGTGAGACCCGCCGCGACCAGCTGACCGCCCTGATGAAGACGCTTCTTGTGCAGGCCGAGACGCATGCCGACACCGTCATGCCTGGCTTCACGCACCTGCAGACCGCGCAGCCCGTCACCTTCGGGCACCACCTGATGGCATACGTGGAAATGTTCGACCGCGACCGCGGCCGCTTCGCCGATGCGATCCAGCGCATGAATGAAAGCCCGCTCGGCGCCGCAGCCCTCGCAGGCACCGGCTTTCCCATCGACCGCCACATGACAGCCAAGGCGCTCGGCTTCGACCGTCCGATGGCGAACTCGCTCGATTGCGTCAGCGCCCGGGATTTCGCCCTCGAAGCGCTCAGCGCCATTGCGATCTGCGCCCAGCACCTCTCGCGCCTCGCCGAGGAGATCGTGATCTGGTCGTCCGCGCAGTTCGGCTTCGTGCGCATGTCGGACGC
>JBMOGP010000209.1:0-5140 GCA_049318285.1 Hyphomonadaceae bacterium | reverse complement strand
GCTGTTGGCGATCGAGCGAGATCCAAAGCGAATGAGGTCCTTGCTCGCTCCTGCGAGCGCCTGACACCCGTCACGCATAGATGTTGCCATAGCGAGCAACCAAGCCGGGCTCGGGCACACGCAACCCGAACCCTAGCCGCATGGTACGAATCCGGTCGCTAGTCTCTTGGGCGCTCTCCGGCGGGCTCGCGCCCGACTTCGCCGGGCCTTTAATGATGTTGTCAATGGCAGCGGCGCTCGTAAGTTGCCGGTCGCTTCTACCCTGCTGATCAGGTGGGAGCTCGCCCAACAATTGTCAGTCAGGAGTCCCCCAATACCCTTGCATGATCTCCCAAGCCCAGTCGGGTTCCTTGAACGGGCCGCGCGGCTGAAAGCCCGACATCACGGGCTTGATATCGATGACTGGCGTGCCGTCGATTGCATCAAGCCCTCTCACGCGAAGTTCGGTATCCTGCACAGAAGCCACTGTGCAGATCGTTGCCCCGATGCGGTTAGGTCTGCCCTTACCCCGCTGGGCGAAGATGCCGATCTTCGGCCAATCGGTTCGCACTCTGGGGTGACGTGCAGTCGCGGTGATCTCTTCGTCACGCACCTGATCAAAAACATACAGAACCTCAACGTGCGGGAAACTCTCCAAGCCCAGCAATGCCTCATGCCCGAAGCGAGCACCGTCGAGTTCAATCGTTGAAGGGAAAGCGTCCCAGTTGTCATCAATGGGCTCTGTCCGCTCGCAACGCACGCGGCCGATCGACTGAATGATGAAGTGTTGCTCCAAGTGAGGCGCCTCCGTGAAACTGGTCCACGTTTGATGTTAGTTTTCGGCGGAACAGATCGTGGCGGCTCTGAAGCAGGTCGAGCTGGGGCTGCCAGTGGCTGACCTGATCCGGCAGCTCGGCATCTCTGAACCGACCTACTACCGATGTAAGAAGTCCTATGCGGGCCTTGAATCGGATCAGGTGCGCGAGCTCAGACAGGTTGTCGACGAGAATACGCGTCTGAAGACGCTCGTTGCGGAGCTGAGCCTGGACAAGGCCGTCCTGCAGGATGTGTTGTCAAAAAAGTTTCCCGGCCGTCGCTCATGAGACAGGTTGTAGACTATGTCGTGTCGTCACACGGCTACAGCCAGCGGCGGGCTTGCCGGCTGATGCAGCAGTATCGCTCCACCCAGCGCAGGGCGTCCACACTCGATCGCCGAGCGGCGGTCCGCCAGCGCATGCACGAGATCGTCGCGACCCGTACGCGCTACGGCTATCGACGCGTGTACATCATGTTGAGACGCGAAGGCTGGCGGCTCAGTCGCAATGTTGTCTATCGACTCTATCGCGAAGAAGGCCCTGCTTTGCGGGCCAAACGGCCGCGCCGGCGCAAGATGGCAGCCCATCGCGAAGCGCGTTGTCAGCCCTCCCGGCCGAACCAGGCCTGGAGCATGGACTTCATGGCCGACCAGCTTGGCGATGGCGGCAAGATACGCTTCCTGACAGTGATCGATGTGTTCACGCGCGAAGCGCTGGCGATCGAGGTTGGCGAGCGCCTGCGCGGCGAAGACGTGGCGAGGGTTCTGAACCGCCTCGTGCGCCAGCGTGGCGCGCCGTCGGCCATGTTTGTCGACAATGGCGCCGAGTTCACCGGGCAGATCGTCGATCTCTGGGCTTACCATCACAAGGTGCGCATGGACTTCTCGCGGCCGGGCACTCCGACCGACAATGCGCACATCGAGTCCTTCAACGGCTCGTTCCGTGACGAATGCCTGAACCTGAACTGGTTCGCGTCGATCGCCGAGGCGAAGAGACATGCCGAGGCCTGGAGGCGGGACTACAATGAGTTTCGTCCTCACATGGCTCTCAACGGACTTTCGCCGACGGAATTTGCCCGTCAGCAAAGAACATGCGACCAGAAACTAAGGCTTATGACCGTCGGATTCTAACGCTGCGCGTGGACCACGAAATCGGAGCGCTTCACCAGAAGGCCGTCCCTCAAGCAACTCTTGGTCCGAAAAACCTGGGGCAGGTCACACGCACGCGAGGACGGGGGATCGTCATCAGATGAAGGCGGGGACGTACGGCTGGCGGACTTGGTGGAAGCACCGAATGCAACTTGGCGCCGCTCAAGCTCCTCCCTTTCGGCTCGAGACGCTCCATGCTCGCATGCCTACCGACGGCCGCCCGAAACGGGTCGCGAGCCTCGCTTGTTTTCGGGAGCAATCAAAACAAAAGGGGCCGAGGTCTTCCGACACAGCTCTTGAGCAGCAAGGCTCCTTCAGAGACGTGCGGCTAGAAGCCATACCCTGCAATTCAGATATCGGATCAGCGGCAACGCTGCCCTCATCCTACGTCGCTAAAGTGTCACCTCGGCCCGCCATGTTGCCTCACCTTGGTTCGGCTACTTACCTGCGGTGGGATGATCAAATGAACAAATCGAGTGTCCGCCTTGTCTCAACTGGCGTACTGATGGCGGCGGCGTTTTGTTGTTTCAGCGCGTTGGCTCAGCGTCCCGCGGCCGCGCCGCAGTTTCTTCCGACCGGTCAGACGATCACCCCGACGGCCGCTCCAGACGCCAAATTCGAGCTGCTGAAAACGAACATAGGGCCAAACCCCGAATACATCGCGGATGGAGCGGCAGCGCTCTCTGCAAGCCCCAATGGAAGCGAAATGCTGCTGCTGACAAGTGGCTTCAACCGCCTCAACGGCCCCGACGGAAAACGAGTTGTCGAACAGTCGAAGCAGTACGTGTTCGTTTACGCAATTGGCTCACGCGGCGCGACGCTGAAGCAGACGCTGACTGTGCCGAATACCTTTTCGGGTATCGCGTGGCGCAAGGATGGCGATGGGTTCTTTGTCGCCGGCGGCGTCGATGATGTGGTGCATGTCTTCAAGCGCGCACCCAAGGGTTTTGTCTCCGACGGCGCCCCCATCAGCCTGGGGCACAGTGCCGGCAATGGCGCAGACGTCAGGCCACAGGCGGCGGGCCTTGCCGTCAGTCCGAATGGAAAGCGGCTGCTCGTGGCCAATTACTACAATGACAGCGTGAGTCTCATCGATATCCCGACGCGGAAGGTGGTCACTGAACGCGACCTGCGGCCTGGCAAGATCAACCCGAACGAAGCCGGCATTGCTGGGGGCGAGTATCCCTTTTCCATCGTCTGGCGAGATTCGACGCGCGCTTATGTCAGCTCCCCGCGTGACCGCGAGATCGTGGTGCTGGATGTCGGCGCGACGTCCGTGATGCCCGTGAAGCGCATCAAGACCATCGGCGAGCCCACCTCCCTGCTCTTCGACAGCAAGACAAACAGATTGTATGCGGCAGAAGACAACGCAGATCGGATTGCGATCATCAATACGCTGTCTGACACGTTGGAATCCGAGCCCCGCCTGCGGCTTCCAGAAGCATCCGATGGGGCAGTTGCAGGCAAGGGCCTCAACATCAACAATCTAGGTCTTTCCCCCGATGGCCGGTTGTTGGTCACGCTTGGCGGCGTTAACGCACTCGCTGTTGTGGATCCCGTCGAGGGTGAGATCGAAGGATTTATTCCGACCGGCTGGTATCCCAGCGCTGTTGCGACCAGCAAGGACGGCCGGCGGGTGTTCGTGGCCAACCGCAAGAGCCCACCTGGACCCAACCCTCAGGGCTGTGGCCCACGGATGGCGACCGAACACGCGCAGCCGAATGCCTGCGGTAGCGCCAACCAGTACATTTTCCAGCTGGAGAAGGCTGGGCTGCTGTCATTCCGCATGCCGTCAGAAACTGAGCTGAGCGCTTTGACGGTCCAGGTGGCCGACAACACCGGCGTCAGCGACGCGGCCAGCCGCATCGAAGCCAACGAGGTCATGGCGGCGCTGCGCCAGCATATCAAGCACGTCATCTACATCGTGAAAGAGAACCGCACCTACGATCAGGTGCTAGGCGATCTTGAAGTCGGCAATGGCGACCCCACGCTTGCAATCCTCGGTGAGCGCCTGAGCCCCAATCATCATGACCTCGCCCGCAACTTTGTGACGTTCGATAACTTCTTTGACAGCGGCGAACAGTCGAGCACAGGCTGGACATGGTCGACGGCGGCGCGCTCAACCGACCTGCTCGAAAAGAACGCTCCGGTCGACTATGCCGACCGCGGCCTCTCGTACGAAGCTGAAGGCACGAGCCGGAACATCAACATGGCGCTGTCGATTCCCGAGCGCCGGGCAATAAACCCTGCCGTTCCTGACGACGCAGATCTTCTACCGGGCTCACGCCATCTGACTTCTCCTGACGGCGAAGACGATGATGAAATGGAAGGCCAGGGCTTTCTCTGGAATGCCGCGATCCATAAAGGTCTGACGGTGCGCAACTACGGCTTTGCGAACGACTACATCTACCATGACGGTCCCGGCGGCGTGCCGTTGACACGCGAGCCGTTCAAGCAAAAGCAGGTCGTCTATGTTGCAACAGATCGCGCCTTGCAGGATCGGAGCGATCCTTACTTCCGGGGATACGACCAGAAGTTCCCTGACTACTGGCGCGTGATGGAATGGATGCGAGAGTTCAATGACCAGGAGGCAACCAACTCTGTTCCGGCTCTTTCGCTTATCCGCATCAGCCACGACCATTTCGGTAGCTTCGACACGGCTATCGACGGCGTCAACACGGTCGAGACCCAGATGGCGGACAACGATTATGCCCTGGGCATGATCGTCGAGCGCGTTGCGCAAAGTCGTGTCAAGGATTCGACACTCATTTTCGTGATCGAGGACGACGCGCAGAACGGCGCGGATCACGTCGATGCGCGCCGAAGCATCGCGTACATCGTGGGGCCCTATGTTAAACAGAAGGCTGTGGTTTCCGAACGCTACACGACTGTCAGCATGCTGAGGACGATCGGCGCTGTGCTGGGCCTCAAGCCGCTTGGCCTGAACGACGCGCTGGCGGTTCCGATGTCGCAAGCCTTCGATCTCCGCCAGAAGGAATGGACATTCAAGGCACGTCCTTCCGAGGTCTTGCGGGAAACACAGCTTCCGATCGCGTGGCCAAGCGCGCAGCAGAAGGCCGAGACCGGCACGCCGTGTCCTCTGCGTTCGGCCGCATATTGGCAGGCGGCCATGGCTGGCCAGAACTTCGCGCTGGAGGATCGCCTGGACACAGACGCATTCAATGCGGCGCTGTGGGC
>JBMOGP010000208.1:0-5142 GCA_049318285.1 Hyphomonadaceae bacterium | reverse complement strand
CCGGGCAGGTGACGCCCCCGCCAAACCCCGCTAGAACGCCGGCTCCACCCCCTCCGAGGATGCCATGGCAGACCGCAAGCCCTATCTGATTTCAGGCCGCACCGGCGACTGGGAAGTCGTCATGGGGCTCGAAGTCCATGCGCAGGTGGCTTCGAACTCGAAGCTGTTCTCCGGCGCCGCCACCGCCTTCGGCAATGACCCGAACACCAACGTCTCGCTGGTCGACGCTGCCATGCCGGGCATGCTGCCCGTGATCAACGCATTCTGCGTGGAGCAGGCGGTGAAGACCGGCCTTGGGCTCAACGCCGAGATCAACCTCGTCTCGCGGTTCGACCGGAAGAACTATTTCTATCCCGACCTGCCGCAGGGCTACCAGATCTCGCAGTTCAAATCGCCCATCGTCGGCGAGGGCAAGATCGATGTGGAAGCCGAAGAGGGCTACACCTTCACTGTTGGCGTCGAGCGCCTTCACCTCGAACAGGACGCGGGCAAGTCGATCCACGACCTCGACCCCAACGCCACCTATGTCGATCTGAACCGGTCCGGTGTCGCCTTGATGGAAATCGTCTCACGCCCGGATATCCGCTCGCCCGCGGAGGCGGCCGCCTATGTGAAGAAGCTTCGCTCGATCCTCATTGCGCTCGGCACATGCGATGGTGACATGGAGAAGGGCAATCTCCGCGCCGACGTGAACGTCTCGGTCTGCAAACCGGGCGGCTATGATCATTACAAGAAGACCGGCAGCTTCGAGAAGCTTGGCACGCGCTGCGAGATCAAGAACGTCAACTCTTTCCGTTTCATACAGATGGCCGCCGAATATGAAGCGCGCCGCCAGATCGAAATTCTCGAAGACGGCGGAAAGATCGACCAGGAGACACGCCTGTACAACGCCGAGAAGGACGAGACGCGGTCCATGCGCTCAAAGGAGGACGCGCACGATTACCGCTACTTCCCCGATCCCGATCTTCTGCCGCTCGAACTCTCGGGCGACTACGTCGCCAGCATCAAGGCAAAGCTGCCGGAACTGCCCGACCAGAAGCGCGCGCGCTTCGTGAAGGAATATGGCCTGAAAGAGTACGATGCCGGCGTCGTCGCGGGAGACGCGGAAAAGGCCGCCTATTTCGAAGCCGTCGCCAAGGGCAGGGATGCGCGTCTCGCCGCCAACTGGGTAACGCAGGACCTGTTCGGTTACCTCAACAAGGAAGGCCTTGAGCTTTCCCAGTCGCCCATCAGCGCCGACCAGCTCGGCGGCCTGATCGCGCTGATCGCCGACAACACGATTAGCGGCAAGATCGCAAAAGACGTCTTCCTCAAGATGATCGCGACCGGCGACACCGCCGGCGCAATCGTCGAACGTGAAGGCCTGAAGCAGGTCACCGACACCGGCGCCATCGAGAAGGTCGTCGCCGACGTGCTCGCCGCCAACCCGGCGCAGGTCGAAGAGATCAAGGCCCAACGCGCCGCCGGCCACGAAAAGCCCAAGACCCTCGGCTGGATGGTGGGCCAGATCATGAAAGCCAGCGGCGGCAAGGCGAACCCCGCCGCCGTCAACGAGATCCTGATGAAGAAGCTCGGCCTTTAGGTCGGAGGTACAGGCGGGGTTGCCGGAGCCAGCTGGTCATCGATCGCCGATTTCTTCGGCTCCGGCCAGTCGCGATCGACACCTACGCAGTCGCGGCTGAATATGCCATCCACCTCATCGACCATGCCCTTGTCGGCGGTCGAGGCGATCTCCCAGTCCATCTGGCAGGCGCGCGTCGCAAAGCTGCGGCTACAGACTGCCATGGGCTCTGGGTAATCCTCATGCGCCTCGCCATAGGTGCATTCGAACCCGGCGCCCGTGATCGCGCCGATGGCGTCCGGCCGGCTCATCTTGCTGAGCAGGGCTTTCACCCCGGCATCCCAGCTGGCGTTCAGACTGGCGCCGTCGCCATCCGGCCAGTCATGGGCCGCTTCCAGTGATTTCAGGTTCACCGGGGCGGCAAGCTCGGCGGCTGCCGGTACAGGCAGGGCCTCGGGCCCCGGGCCTGAGGCCGGAGAGCAGGCGGCTGATGCCAGGACAAAGACAGACAAGACGCGGATCATGATGCGGGCCTCCCGGATCCACCCTACCACAAATCCCGGCTTATCCGCGGCGGGCTGGCGCCGGACCGCGTTCCCCGCTATGCGCCCGGCCATGAAGCTGTCGGACTTCGATTTCCACCTGCCCGAGGAGCTGATCGCCCTCCGCCCGGCCAATCCCCGCGATTCCGCGCGGCTGCTGGTCGTACGTGGACGCGACGGGAAACTCGAGGATCGCAGTGTCCGCGATCTCCCGGACCTGCTGAACTCTGGCGACATCCTCGTCGCCAACGACACAAAGGTCATCCGCGCCGCCTTGCTCGGCCATCGCCCGTCACGCGGCGAGGGCGCTGATATCGTGGTCGAGGTGAATCTCAACTCACGCCTGTCTCCCGACACCTGGTCCGCCTTCGCTCGTCCTGGAAAACGCTTGAAGGAAGGCGACACGATCGTTTTTGCCAATGGCCTCGCGGCCCGCGTCGCCACCAAGTCGGAAGCCCAAGTACATCTCGCGTTCAATCGCTCCAGCACAGATCTCGACGCGGCCATCGAAGCCGCGGGCAATATGCCGATCCCGCCCTACATTGCTTCAAAGCGCGCAGCAGATGCGAGCGATACGAGCGACTACCAGACACTCTTCGCCGACAGGTCAGGCTCGGTAGCGGCGCCGACTGCCGGCTTGCACTTCACGCCTAATCTTCTTGCCCGCCTCCAGGCAGAAGGGGTCCAACGGACCAACGTCACACTCCACGTCAACGCGGGCACATTCCTGCCCGTGAAAGTCGACGACATCAGCGAACACCGCATGCATGCTGAACACGCCGAACTTTCACCGGAAGCGAGCAGCTCCATTGTCTCCGCGCGCGCGGCGGGCGGACGTTGCATTCCCATCGGCACGACTGCCTTGCGTACGCTCGAAAGCGCAGCTGTATCCGGCGAGCTGAAGCCCATGAACGCCGCCACCTCCATCTTCATCACGCCCGGTTATCGCTTCCGCGTCGCCAATGGCTTGATAACCAACTTCCACCTTCCGAAATCCACACTCTTCATGCTCGTTAGCGCAATGATGGGGCTCGACGTCATGAAGCGTGCCTATGCCCACGCCGTGGACGAGCGATATCGCTTCTTCTCCTATGGCGATGCGTGCCTGTTGCTCCCCGGTGAAGACTGATGGCCGAGTTTCCGTTTCGTATCTCTGCCACAGACGGTGACGCCCGCACGGGCCTGCTTGCGACGCCGCGTGGCGATATCGCGACGCCCGCCTTCATGCCGGTCGGCACAGCGGGAACTGTGAAGGCGATGTTCCTCGATGACGTCCGCGCCACAGGCACTGACATCATCCTCGGCAACACCTATCACCTGATGCTGCGGCCAAGCGCAGAGCGCGTCGCAAGACTCGGCGGTCTCCATCGCTTCATGGGCTGGAGCCACCCCATCCTTACGGACAGCGGCGGCTTCCAGGTGTTCTCGCTCTCCGACCTTCGCAAGATGAAGGAGGATGGCGTCGAGTTTCGCTCTCACATCGATGGCTCCTCGCATTTTCTTTCGCCCGAGCGGTCCATCGAAATCCAGTCGGACCTGCTTGGCTCCGATATTGCGATGCAGCTCGATGAATGCGTTGCCAACCCCTGCGAGCATGCTCCGGCAAAGGCTGCAATGCTGCTGTCTGCTCGGTGGGGTGAGCGTTCGAAAGCCTATTTCGGTCAGCGCGACCGACAGGCGCTGTTCGGAATTGTGCAGGGATCCACCTACGCTGACCTCCGTACCGAGAGCGCACAGCGCGTCGTCGAGACGGGATTTGACGGCTACGCCATTGGCGGACTTGCCGTTGGAGAAGGTCACCAGGCGATGTGCGATACGATAAGCCTCACCGCGCCACTGCTCCCCCAGCATCGGCCGCGCTACCTGATGGGCGTCGGCAAGCCGATCGACATCCTTGAAGCTGTCGCTCGCGGCGTCGACATGTTCGATTGCGTCCTGCCCACCAGGTCAGGCCGTCACGGACAGGCGTGGACGTGGGATGGTCCGATCAATCTGAAGAACGCAAAGCACGCCGAGGATGACCAGCCGATCGATCCAGCCTCGACCTGCCCGGCCAGCTGCGACTACTCGAAGGCCTACCTAAATCACCTGTTCAAAGCTGGCGAGTATCTTGGTCCGATGCTGCTCTCCTGGCACAACATCGCCTTCTTCCAGGCAATGATGGCGGCGATACGGGATGCGATCACGCAGGGCTGCTTTGCCGCATTCCGTGCCGAGATGCGAACCCGCTGGAGTGCCAGCGATCACCCGGGCTGAGACTTGCTGCGATATTCGATTGCGGGGGAGGGCGTCACTATGCCCGCATTCGGCTCAGGCGCCGCCGGCGGCGCACATCCGAGTTGGGCGCCGACGCCCTTGAGATAGGCCCGCCGCGTGACGCCACGCTCATACGCCGCTCGGAGCCGCCGCTCATGCGCTGATGCGCCCGTCGCCTCACGGACAAGCGACCGGAACGGGATGAAGTCCGACATGGTCGAGGAAACGGCCCCAAGCGTCAGGTCAGCTGCGCCTTCACCGGCCACCTCTTCGGGCGACCTTTCAGGCAGCGGCGGCGCATCGGTATCGCGGCCGAGGATGGTTGTGAGGTCCGACACCATCTTGCCGATCGCGCTACAGGCTACATCAGGTATTGGCTCATAGGCTGACCGGATCGCCGCCAGCAGAGGCGGCACTTCTGCCCGCCTTAAATTCAGATCGTTGAGGGGCGACATAGCTGCATCGCTGAAACCGGCAGCGGTCCGGCTGGTCGCCGTCTCACAGCCGGCCAGCCCCAGGAGCAGCGCTGATATTGCCAGCTTATCCAGTGTATTCATGGCTTCTTACCGGCCCGACGCTTGTTCCCCCAGCCCCTGTTTGGGGCCGGTTTCGATGTTCGGCAAGCCAAAGCGTCACAGCATGATTTCAGCCAGATTCCGGCGTTGACCGGAGCGGAATCGAACACTAGGTTCCGCCCCTCTTGAGAGAGCCCGTAGCTCAGTCGGTAGAGCAGCTGACTTTTAATCAGCGGGTCGCAAGTTCGATTCTTGCCGGGCTCACCAA
>JBMOGP010000207.1:0-5144 GCA_049318285.1 Hyphomonadaceae bacterium | reverse complement strand
GGAGAATGCGGCGGAAAGTGGGGGCCGACGCGGGGAATGTCAATTCGCGGGAGCAGGACGGTCAGGGCCTCCTCCGTAGGGGGAGATAATTTGCAGGGTGTGAAGATCAGCCTCTCAGACGCGCCGCGATGGGGGTGGGCCGACATCCGTCACGGCATCGCCGGACAGCTCCAGTTCCGCCAGAGCGGCAAGCACGCGACGGTGCGGCGCATCCGTCGCGTGCACGATTTCGTCGACGCGGACGGGCGTTGGCGAGAGCGCTCCGCGCCCGGCGCGGATCGTCTCTGTCGCGTCGACCTCCCGTTTTATCCCGTCGGCAGATGGCGCATTTAGCATTGCCTTGCAGCCCGCCTTCTTCGTGAGCGCGGGCAGATCGGCCGGCACGTCGGCGGCTGCGCCAAATCGGTCCAGCAGGAGGAAAGACGTGATCGGTCCGATCCACCGCGTACGCGAGAGCCTCATCCAGCCGGCCCTCACGGCGCGTGTCAGTATGCGGCGTCCCCATCCCGCCACGCGAACTCCCAACCCATCGCGCCGGGCCTGACCAGATCATCCTTAACGGCGCTGGTGATAGCACGGAAGCTGCTGGGTTGACCCGAGGACGAGGCGATAAGCCTCCAGAGCCAAGCGATGCAGATCTCGCTCGTTCTTTGCACGCGCAACCGCGCCGAGCAGCTATGCTGTACCCTCGAGAGCGCGACGCGTATACGCATGCCTGACGGGCTCGCGTGGGACTTCGTGCTTGTCGACAATGGCAGCACGGATCACACTGCGGATGTCGTCGCCGATGTCGACGGCCGGCTGCCGATCCGCCGCGTTGTCGCGTTCGCGCCTGGTCTGTCGAACGTCCGCAATTGCGGCCTCGCCGCTGCGCGTGGCGACTATATCTGCTGGACCGACGACGACATGATTATCGACGCGAACTGGCTTGCCGCCCGTACCGAGGCGTTCGCGCGGCATCCGGAGGCCACAGTGTTCGGCGGGGTCATCGCGCCAGTGTTCGAGCGGGAGCCGCCGCAATGGTGGTTCAGGAGCAAGGACTGGCTGATGCACAAGGCGGCTGTCGCCTGGGCGAAGTCGGCTTGCGCGCAGCTCCACCTTGCATCCGGGGCGCGGCTGAAACCGTTGACTGATTTCCAGTATCTCGTCGGCGCTCTCAACCATTGCAGCAACAACGCGCGCTGAGGGTCAGGTCTCGGCAGGCGGGGCATCCTTTTTCTTGCCGATCCTGGGCTCTGTGCCGGCAAGTATGCGCTGGATGTTGCTGCGGTGCCGCCAGTAGATCAGCGCGGCCAGCGCTCCCGTGACGATCCAGCCGTTACCCAGCGGCTCGAGGAAATATGCGATCACCGGCGCCGCAGCCGTGGCCACGAGCGCCGCGAAGGACGACATGCGGAACAGCGCGGCGGTAATCAGCCAGATCGCGCAGAAGGCCAGCCCGACCTGCCAGATACCAGCCAGCAGAAGGCCGACATAGGTGGCGACGCCCTTGCCGCCAGTGAACTTGAGCCAAACCGGGTAGCAGTGGCCTACGAAAGCGAATGCGCCGCCGATCAGGCCAACTGACTGAATCGCGCCGGGATAGTAGGTTGCTCCTGTGTTTGCGCCGTATCCGCTGACGCCCCAGACGCAGAGCCAGAAGGCCAGTCCCGCCTTGCCTGCATCGAGCAGCAGCGTCGCAGCGGCGAGATCCTTGCGTCCGGTCCGAAGCACATTGGTCGCGCCGATATTGCCGGAGCCGATGGCGCGAATGTCGCCGAGCCCGGCCATCTTCGTGATCACGAGCCCGAACGGGATCGAGCCCAGCAGATAGCCGCACACAGCCGCAGCAAGGTAAGGGATCCAGCCCGGATCGGTCATGCGATATCCTCAGCCGCGCTCGAAAACGGTCGCGCCGTTCACCCAGGTGCGCAAGACCCTGCCTTCGAGCTTGCGCCCATCGAAAGGCGAGTTCTTGGAGCGCGAGGACAGATCGTCCCGGTCGCACGCCCATGGTGCAGCAGGGTCAAACAGGACGAGATCAGCCGGCGCGCCCCTGACCAGTCGGCCTTGCGGCAGGCCGAGCAGGTCTGCCGGGCCGCTGGTCACGGGCTTCAGCGCGACGGCCAGCGGGATTTCCTCGCGCAATGCGATGCTCAGCAAAGCTGGCAGCAGCGTCTCTAGCCCGACCGCGCCGTAAGCTGCCTCCGCGATAGGCAGGCGCTTGTCCTCGGTGGGTTGCGGGTCGTGGGCCGAGACGACAGCGTCGATGGCGCCGCGCTTGAGGCCATCGATCAGCGCCATGCGATCGGCCTCGCCGCGGAAGGGCGGCTGCACCTTGCAGTAGGTGAGATAGTCGCCGACATCGAGTTCGTTGAAGAACAGTGAGTAACTGGCAACCGAGCAGGCCACCTTCACGCCCGCCTTGCGGGCCCGTTCGACCGCCGCCAGCGACCGTGCAGTCGAGATGCAGTCGGCCAGGAGGCGTACGCCTGTCGTTTCTGCCAGCATCAGGTCGCGTTCGAGCGCGATCCATTCCGCCTCCAGTGGCGCTCCACGAAGCCCAAGCCGTGCCGCGAACGCGCCGGCATTCATCACCGTGTTCTGTGACAGCGCGGGCGTATCAGGGCGAGACGCCACGAGGGCGTCAAAACTTGCCGCGTAGCTCATTGCGCGACGCAGGACGCCCGCATCTTCGACCGGCTTGTCGCCATTGGTGAAGAAGGCGGCGCCGGCTTCGCGGATCAGGCCGATCTCGGACATCTTCGCGCCGTCGAGGCCAATGGTGAGCCCGCCTGTCGGCAACACCTTCACCTTGGCCACGCTCTCGGCGCGGCGCGTTACGAAATCAACCAGCGCAACGCTGTCGATCACCGGGTTCGTGTCCGGCATGACCACGAATGTCGTGACGCCGCCCGCTGCCGCAGAATCGCCCGCCGTCGCGAGCGTCTCCTTGTTTTCGGCGCCAGGCTCACCGGTTTTGACGCGCAGGTCGATCAGGCCGGGCGCCAGCACCTTGCCTTTGGCGTCGATCTTCACATCACCTGCTGTCGTCTTCACGATGCCTGCGCCGACGTCGGCGATAACGCCGTTCTCGATCAGTATGCCGCCTTTTTCGTCGAGCCCGGATGCCGGGTCGATGACGCGTGCATTGTAGATGACGGTGCGCCCGGTCATTGCTTTGCTCCGGACTTGGCGTCCTGCGCCGCAAGGTTGCGCGCCAGCGTCTCAAGCACAGCCATGCGTATCGCAACGCCCATTTCGACCTGCTCGGTAATCAGCGAGCGCGTCTTGTGGTCTGCGATGCCGCTCTCGATCTCGACGCCGCGATTCATCGGGCCGGGGTGCATGATGAATGCGCCCGGCCTGGCATGGCTGAGCTTGTCTTCGTCCAGCCCCCAGAAGTGGAAGTATTCCCGCGCCGACGGGAGGTAAGCGCCGTCCATACGCTCCTGCTGAAGCCGGAGCATCATCACGACATCGCAGCCTGCAAGACCCTTGCGCATGTCGGTAAAGACTTCTGCGCCCCACGCAGCAGCGCCGGGCGGCGTGAGCGTGCTCGGTGCAATCAGCCGAACCTCGGCGCCCAGCACATTCAGGCATGCCACGTTCGAGCGGGCGACGCGGCTATGGAGAATGTCGCCGCAGATGGCGATCCGCATGCCGCCGATATCGCCGACGCGGCGGCGGATGGTGAGCGCATCAAGGAGCGCCTGTGTCGGATGTTCGTGTGTGCCGTCGCCCGCGTTGATCACGGCGCAGTCGACTTTCCGCGACAGCAGCTTCACCGCACCGGATGAGCCGTGACGGATCACGAGCAGGTCGGGCCGCATGGCGTTGAGCGTCATCGCCGTATCGATCAGGGTTTCGCCCTTCTTCACCGACGAGGTGGCGATGGGCATGGTGACGACATCAGCGCCCAGGCGGCGGCCCGCGATCTCGAACGAACCCTGTGTACGGGTGGAGTTCTCGAAGAACAGATTGACCAGGGTGCGCCCGGCCAGCACATCGGCGTGCTTTATGCGGTTGCGATTGAGCTCGACATATCTGTCGCCCAGCTCCAGCAATGTCTCGATGTCGAGCCGGTTCAGGCCCTCGATACCCAGAAGGTGCCGATGGGGGAAGGCGTAGTCCGCCATGATGAATGCCCGCGATTTTGGCGGTCATAACGGGGGAGTCGCGGATCGGCAAGGCGGGCGCGAAAATGCCCTGTTTGCAGCCTTAACCAACCACCCCCGCCAGCCAGATCGCCGTTGGAATCGCCAGCGCTGACAACAGCGTGGTCGCCGTGATGTGGCCCGCCATGAAGCGCGGATCACCCCCCATCTCCCGTGTCAGGATATAAGCCGCCGGCGGCGAGGGCGCGGCGCCGCAGATCGCCAGAACCGCAAGGGGCATGCCCTGCAACCCCAGCGCCAGACCGATTCCTATGAACACCAGTGGCGCCACAAGCAGCTTCATCGCCACCCCTGCCGCCATAAGACGGGGCTTGGCCGAGATTGCTTTCAGGTCCAGCCCCGCCCCCACGCACATCAGCGTCACGCCCAGCGCCCCGCGCCCGATGATCGTCAGCACATCCATCACCGACGGCGGCAGCTCCAACCCGGACAGGTTGATTGCAAGTCCCACCACGCACGCCACCAGCAACGGATTGGTCAGCAGGCTGCGCCCAACACCGCGGAGGCTGGGGTTCTGTCCTTCGCCCCATCGTGAGTGCACCGCCACAGTCATCACATTCACGACTGGTATGCCCGGCCCCATGAGCAGCGCCACAAGCGCCGAGCCCTCGGGCCCGAACGCGGCCGCCGCGGCCGCCAGGATCACGAACGTATTCCAACGGATCGTGCCCTGATGCGCGCTCGCAAACACCGGCCCACGCGCGATCGGCAACAGCGCAAATCCCAAGACGCCCATGGCAATGAACGACAGCACGCCCGCAGCCGCGAACGACAGCTGCGCGAACGACAGGTCCGCCCGGACGATTTCTGTAAACATGAAAACCGGCGCCAGGATCATGTAGGCGAGGCGATTGACGCCGGCCCACGCAGCCTCAGGCACGATCTTGGTAAGTCGCGCGCTCCATCCCGTGAGGATAGCGAGAAAGACCGGTGCGAGCGCCACGAAAAGCCCGCTCATGCCGGATTGTGCAGTCGATCAATTGCGCC
>JBMOGP010000206.1:0-5150 GCA_049318285.1 Hyphomonadaceae bacterium | reverse complement strand
ATGGATGCGGTGACGGCCGTGTCCGGCTCTGGTCCTGCGTATGTGTTTCTCCTGGTCGAGGCGCTTGGCGAGGCTGGGCGATCAGCTGGCCTGGATGAGGCGACTGCAGTGGCGCTGGCGCGCGAGACGGTGATCGGGGCAGGGGCGCTGCTGGGCGAGTTTGCTGAGTCGCCTGCAGAGTTGCGCAAGCAGGTGACCTCGCCCGGGGGAACGACGGCCGCGGCTTTGGCGGTTCTCATGAGTGACGGCGGGATGTCGGATCTGATGCGCCGGGCGGTGGATGCTGCGGCCAAGCGCGCCGCCGAGTTGGCGCAGGAGACGGAGAGGAAGGAGTAAGGTGGGCTTACTGATCCCGCTGCGTCGGAGCGACTACCGGCGGGGCCAGCGGACCAGAGCCTAGTCTTCCTCGTCGCCAAGTCCCTTCGGGCGCTCGGCATCCAGCGGCAGCCTCATCGTAGCGCGAAGGCCACCCATCTCTGACACTCCAAGCGTGACATCACCGCCGTGGGCTCGTGCAGTGTCTCTGGCGATGGTGAGGCCAAGGCCGACGCCGGAGACGTTCTGGTTGCGTGATGCGTCGAGGCGGCTGAAGGGGCGGAAGGCGTCTTCGAAATTCTCCGGCGCAATTCCAGGGCCGTCGTCCTCGACCACAACGACCGCTTCGTTAGCAGTGGCGGAGACGGTGACGCGGACCTGCTTGCCGTAGTCGGCGGCGTTGTTGGCGAGGTTGGAGATCGCGCGTTTCAGGGCGAGCGGACGGAGGCGCATCGGCACTGGCGTGGCAATCAGTTCGAGCTTTAAGCGCGCAGCAGCGGCGGCGAGGGCTTCGCGCGTGACGATCGCAAGGTCTGACTGTACGGCCTGCTCGCCTTCCTCACCGCGGGCAAAGGCGAGATAGCCGTCGAGCATGCGCTCCATCTCGAGTATGTCGCTCTTTGCGGGAGCTGTATCGAAGTCCTTGGGCGCCAAGGCCAGCTCGAGCTTGAGGCGTGACAGCGGCGTGCGCAGGTCGTGACTGACGCCGGCGAGCATGGCTGTACGCTGATCGGCGTAGCGGCGTATGCGGTTGCGCATGCGGAGCAGCGAACGCGCCGCCTTGCGCACCTCGATCGCGCCGGAAGGTTTAAAGCTTGGTACGTCCTCGCCGCGGCCGAATGCGTCGGCGGCCCAGGACAGTTGCAGGATGGAGCGGATCTGATTGCGAAGGAAGAGGTAGGAGGTAAGCAGCAGCAGAACGCTGAACGCCACGGTCCAGACGATGAAGATATGCGCAGTGATGATAATCACGCGCTTGCGGTCCATGCGAGCCTCATACATGCCGCGCGGGCCGATGATGCGGATGGTGAGCAGGTCGTCGGGCAGGTAGCGGAAGAGCCAGGGCTGATCGCCAAAGCGGATACGCATTTCGTCTCGCAGCTGGTCGCAGCATTCGTTGCCGGGTGGCGGGGTCAGCTCCTTCACGTCCGGCATGAAAGAGAGCGACATCAGGCCCGAGGCGGAGATCGATCGCGCCATGTCGTCGAACTGGTCTGGGTGTTCCTCGTGATGGTCGATAACGAAGGCCAGCTCCTCTGCGACTGCGCGAGAGAGTTTTGCATTCACCTGTTCGACGTGTGTGTAGAAAAAGAACAGCGTCATCGACACGACGAAGATGATCATCGGAACGATGAGGATGAGGATGTTGCGGGCATTATAGCCGCGCGGGGTATAGTCGCGCAGGCGCATCTTAGTCCCCGGTCAACCGATAGCCGACGCCGCGCACAGTTTGCAGGTGGACGGGTTCGCGCGGGTCGCGCTCGATCTTGCGGCGAAGGCGGGTAACCTGGACGTCGACCGAGCGCTCGACTCCGGCGGCAGTGAGCACGGCGAGGTCGCGACGCGAGATGACGGCGCCTGCGCGTTGGGCCAGAATGGAGAGCAGCTGCATTTCACTTTCGGTTAGCCGGACAATGCGGCCGTCCTTGCGGAGTTCACCCCTCGCGACGTGGAAGACCATGCCGGACAGCTTGATCTCCTCGACAGGGGCTTCAGGCACGGCGCGTTTCAGGATCGACGCGATGCGGAGGAGGAGCTCTTCCGGCTCGAACGGCTTGGAGAGATAATCGTCGGCGCCGATCCTGAGGCCCTCGATCCGTTCGGCCGGGAGGCCGCGGGCGGTCAGCAGGATGACGGGTGTGTCGTGCTTCTTCTCGCGCACGCTTTTGAGCAGTGATAGGCCATCCTCGCCTGGCATCATGACGTCGAGGATGACGAGGTCGAAGCTCATCGTGGCCATCAGCTTGCGGGCGCTGACGGCGTCCTTGGCGGTGGTGACGTCATGCCCCTCGCGCGCCAGGAAACGCTTGAGGAGTTCGCGCAGGCGGTCGTCGTCGTCGACGGCAAGGATGTGGGCGTGGTGCGTGTTCACAACTCGCCTCGGGCTCGGGCGACATCGGACAGGACACGGCGCGCGCCTGTAACGGCGTCGGGTCCGGCGGAGAGGAACGCCTGCCGGAGGGCGGCGCGACGACGTTCGGTGGCGTCCCGTGCGAATGTAAGGCCGGTCGCGGTAAGGGTCACAAGGCGCCGCCGGCGATCGGCTGGATCGGTCTCGCGTGTCACGAAGCCACGGGCTTCGAGCTGGTTCAGATTTCGGGCAAGCGATTGCTTCGGGGCGGCGAGGCGCGCGCGGAGATCCCCGACATCCATGGGGCCGAGGTCGAAGACTTCCTGCAGCACATCCATTTCAGGGGCGGAAATGCTGGCGGCGGCGCCTGCGGACTCAGCCAGCTGGGCAAGACGCCGCGCGGCGGCACGGATCAGAGCGGCGCCTTCATTCAGGTCCTGGTCGCGCAGGTACAGTCGTCCGTCGCCGCCGGAAGCGGAGGACGCGGGCGCCGGGGGCGGAGACAGGGGTCGGTTGACAGGCATGGCCACGAGCGGACAATGGAAGAGCAGGACGCGAAACTCAAGCTAAACCCAATGAAGCGCGTCTTCCGAGGACGATAGACATGGCTGCCCCCTCCGCGACCTTTGTGCCCTATGACGACCGCGACGGCTGGATCTGGCTGGACGGCGTGATGACGCCGTGGAGGGACGCCAAAATACATGTCCTGACACACAGCCTGCATTATGGCTCCTGCGTGTTTGAGGGGGAGCGCGCCTACGAGGGCAAGGTTTTCCGGTCTACGGACCATTCCAGGCGCCTGCACAAGTCGGCGGAGCTGGTGGGATACAAATGCCCGGTGCCGGTGGCAGAACTGGATGCGATCAAGCTCGAGGTGATGGCGCGGAACGGGCTGGAGAATTGCTATATCCGGGCGTTCTCGTGGCGCGGCTCGGAGATGATGGGCGTTTCGGCGCAGCAGGCCTCGATCCGGACCTGCGTGGCGGTCTGGCACTGGGGCAATTACTTCGTGGACAAGAACCAGGGTATCCGGGTGACGATGTCCGACTGGCGCCGTCCGGCACCCGACACCATCCCGTCGGCGGCGAAGGCGGCCGGCCTGTACATGATCTGCACCATGTCCAAGCACAAGGCGGAGGCAGAGGGTTTCTCCGATGCGCTCATGCTCGACTATCGCGGCTATGTGGCGGAGCTTACGGGGGCTAACGTATTTCTCATCCGCGACGGTGCGATCCACACGCCGACGCCAGACTGTTTCCTAAACGGACTGACGCGTCAGACGGTGATCGAACTTGCGCGCGCGCGGGGCTTCGAGGTAATCGAGCGGCATATCACACCGGACGAGTTGTCCAGCTTCTCGGAGTGCTTCATCACGGGGTCGGCGGCGGAAGTAACGCCGGTGGCCGAGATGGCTGGGCATCACTACACGCCCGGCAACATCACCGGCACGCTGGCGGACGATTACGCGCTGCTCGTGCGCGGCAAGATCTCGCTGGAGCAGATTCGGGCGCGGGCTTCTGAATAGAAGCTATCGCAACGACGCGATCAGATCCTTCGACTTGATCGTGACGAACTTCACGCTTGAGTCCGCGATCGTATACGGAATCAATATCGAGCCGCCGACTTTCATGCAGCCGCAGGTGTAAACGACGTTGGGCACGTAGCCTTCACGGGTCTCGTTGATCGGTGCGAGGAAGGGCTTGTCGGAGCGCGTGTACAATCGCGGTAGAGGGCTCACATCCCATGTGCGCTGTTCCTGTGACTCTGGAGGTCCCAGGCACTTAACGCCTGCGTTTGCAGCAGGTTCCCGCTGCGCTCGCGTGCGCTAAACCCAAGCTGACGGGGCTGATCCGTATTATATCGGGACGCTAGAGGGCCGCCGCAATGCGAGCAGCCTGTTCACGCAAGACTGCCGTATCGGCGGGCTTGCCGCCATGATGGGGCTGAAGCGGAAGGTTCGCATAGCGGGGGATGACATGGACGTGCAGGTGAAAAACGGTCTGACCCGCAGGCGCACCATTGAACTGGGTAACGATAACGCCGTCACATGACAGAGCCTTGATCACCGCCCGGGTCAGCTTCTGTACGGTAGCAAAGCAGGCGCCGAGCTTTTCCGCCGGGAAGTCGGTGAGATTGCGGGACGTAACGTTCTTGGGGATGACAAGGCAATGCCCCTGACTTTGGGGGAAGATATCCATGATGGCGAGGACGTCGTCGTCCTCGAAAATCTTTATGCAGGGCGCTTCGCCGCGCAGGATTTTCGCGAAAATGTTGGCGCTGTCGTAGTATCCTTCGAGGCTCATCAGAAGCCCTCCTCGTCCTGATCTTCAGCCCGTTGCGCCATTTCGCTCTTCCGGAAGGGCGAGTAGGCCTGCAGCTCTTCCAGCCCTTCCTCGACCGCCGCGCGCTCGGAGTCGAGATACTGCGCCACCGCGGATCGCAATCCGCTGTGGGCGATCCAGTGGGCGGAGCGGGTAAGGCGCGGTTCGTAACCGCGGGCGAGCTTGTGATCTCCCTGGGCGCCGGCTTCGACACAGGCGAGGCCGCGTTCGATCGCGAAATCGATAGCCTGATAATAGCACACTTCGAAATGAAGGAAGGGCCGCTCCTGATTGCGGCCCCAGTAACGCCCGTAGAGGGTGTCAGAGCCGATCATGTTGAGTGCGCCCGCGATCGGCTCTCCGTCCTGCATGGCCAGGATCAGAAGGCATTTGTCGGCCATGCGCTGGTTCAGGACCGAGAAGAAGCGGCGGTTGAGGTAGGG
>JBMOGP010000205.1:0-5150 GCA_049318285.1 Hyphomonadaceae bacterium | reverse complement strand
TCGCGGCCTTTCTTTGCCGCCCAGAAATCAGTGGCGACAACAGCAACGCCGTTCGAGATCTGCACGACGTCCGTCACGCCCCTGATGGCCCTGGCCGCCGCATCGTCGATGCTGCCGACCTTGCCGCCGAATTTCGGGCTGCGCGCGAGAAGCGCTGTGAGCGTGCCTTCGGGGTGGTAGTCGAGCGCATATTGCGCGCGGGCCTGGACCTTGTCGGCGCTGTCGAGACGGCCAAAGCCTTTCGAGGCGTCAGGCTCCTTGCCGATGAATTCATATGCCGTGGCGTCCTTGTATTGCAGCGTCGCGGCATCGGGCGGCGTGATCTTCGCAGCGTCCGCGGCAAGTTCGCCATAGGTCGCTGACTTAGCCCCGGCTTCCGCCTTGCCCTTCACGAGCAGGACGTCGGACGCATCGACGCCGAACTTCGCAGCAGCTGCCTGGCGCAGCATTTCGCGGGCGCTGGCGCCTGCAGCGCGCAGCTGGGCCCAGGACGAGAAGATGGCGGTGGAGCCACCGGTTCCCATCACGCCGCCAAAAGCCGGGTTGCCGTACTTTGCATCGTCCGCCGGCGCGTGCTCGAAGCGCATCTGGCTCCAGTCGGCGTCGATTTCCTCGGCAACGATGGTCGTGAGCCCGGTCGAGACGCCCTGGCCGAACTCGATATGGCGCAGGTAGACCGTGATCGTGTTGTCCGAACCAATGCGGACATAGTCTCCAAGCGCGGTTTGCGTGGCAGGGCCTGCACTGGCCGCGGTGTTTGCAGCCGAGCAGCCGACCGCAAAACCGGCGGCGCCAAGGCCCATGACCGTCAGCACGAGACGGCGCGAGGGGGAGAAGGTTGCGGTGTCAGCCATGTCGATTACCCCATGATCTCGGAGGCGCGCGCAACGGCGCCGCGGATGCGGTGATAGGTGGCGCAACGGCAGATGTTGGAATTCATGCCGTCGGTGATCTGCTGTTCGGTGGGCCTGGGCGTTGCAGCAAGGAGCGCCGCAGCAGCCAGCATCTGGCCCGACTGGCACCAGCCGCACTGAACGACATCGAGTTCCTGCCAGGCGGCCTGAACCGCCTTGCCGGCCGGCGTGTCGAGACCTTCGATCGTGGTGATCTTCTTGCCGGCGAGCGAGGCGGCCGGCGTCATGCAGGCGCGTGTCGGCTCGCCGTCCACAAGGACCGTGCAGGCGCCGCAGGCGGCGACACCGCAGCCGAACTTCGTGCCGGTGAGTTTCAGGTCCTCACGCAGGTACCAGAGCAGGGGGCGATCTTCCTCGCCGGTATATTCCTGTTCCTTGCCGTTGATCGTCAGCTTCATGGCAACCCTCCGCCGTCAGCCCCTGAGGCTGCTGATAGAAACCCGCGGCGCCGTTGCGCCGTCCCGTCCGCTTCCATGTGAGCGGATGCTCACATTTATGGAAGCCGCCGTGCGCAACTGATCACGCCTGTGATACAAAAGCGATATGTCCCGCGAACGACAGCCACGCGCGCCTAGTGGGCAGGCGGCGCCGCGCCAGCCTTCCGGGTCTTGCGCTTGCGCGACACGAGGTTCAGGAATTCGACGAAGGCCGAGAACGCCATGGCTGCGTAGATGTAGCCCTTGGGCACATGGATGCCGAAGCCGTCGGCGATCAGCACCATGCCGATCATCAGCAGGAAGCCGAGCGCAAGCATCACGACGGTGGGGTTGGCGTTGATGAAGCGGGCGAGCGGGCCCGACGCCAGCAGCATCACCGTCACCGCAGAGATGACTGCGATGAACATGATGATCAGGTGTTCGGTCATGCCGACGGCGGTCAGGATCGAGTCGATCGAGAACACCAGGTCGAGGATGATGATCTGGAAGATAGCGGCGCCGAAATTGAGCGCGGCGCGACCGGCGATCGGGGCGTCTTCCTTGTGATTGGTGTCGGGATCCATCGTGTGGTGGATCTCGGACGTGGCCTTCCACACCAGGAACAGGCCGCCCGCGATCAGGATGAGGTCGCGCCAGGAGAAGGACGTCTCGAAGGTCGGCTCACCATGCTCGCCCGGCGGGCCGGTGATGCCCAGATCAATGACCGGCTGCACCAGGCCGACGATCCAGGTGATCGTGAACAGCAGGAGAAGGCGCATGATCAGCGCCAGGCCGATGCCGATATTGCGCGCCCGCTCGCGCTGTTCCTCGGGGAGCTTGTTGGTGAGGATCGAGATGAAGATCAGGTTGTCGATGCCGAGCACGATTTCCATGATGACCAGCGACACAAGCGCCGCCCACGCAGCCGGATCATTCAGCAGCGGCGAAAAGTCGAAATCCATGGTGATGGCAGCTCCCTCAGCCCAGATGGCCAGACGGTTATGTAGGGGTATTGCAGCCCATAGTTAAGCGGAAAGCGACGGGGAGGCGCCCTTACGCAAGGCGAAGGCGCATGATGAATTCGTCATCAATCGTGTCGCCGACCTTGAACTTGTAGCTGCCGACCTTCTCGAAGCCCCGGCTTTCATAGAGCGCAATCGCCTTGTCGTTCGATTCCCAGACGCCCAGAAAGAGGTTCCTGGCGCCGCGCTGGCGGGCGCGTTCGATCGCCCAGGCAAGCAGGATGCGCCCGACGCCGACGCCCTGGCCGTGCTGGTAGACATAGACCCGGTGCAGTTCGAGGGCCGGCTCCGGGCCGGTGTCGATCGGCAGCTTGCAGGGACCGATCTTGCAGTAGGCGACCATCCGCTTGCCGGAATAGGCGATCCGCACCTCGACATCCCGGTCCCTGAGGTCGCCCTCCATCTTGCTGACCGAATAGGTCGCATCAAGGAACTGGCGCAGGTCGCCCGGCGGATAAAGATCGCCAAACGTCTCGGCAAACGTCTCGCGGCCAATCTCCGCAAGGCCTGCGGCGTCCTTCAGCTGCGCGTCGCGAAATGTCAGATCGCGGTCCACGATCACTCCACTCTTGGGCCGGTGCTTTAGGTCAATTACCTGACTCACTTGCCTGACTCGGCGCGGCAGGCATAGACGAATTCGCGCACAGCGTCGCCCAGCAACACCAATTTTGCCAGCGACCATCCGCCCTGCCTGTCGAATGCGCTCATCGGCTGCATCAGCCGGTCGGCGAGGGCTTTGCGGGGGGCAATCCATGATTCGACAAGAAGCCGCGCCGATTCGCGGTCCAGCCCGGCGGCCGGCGCGCCTGCCGTCCGGGCGTGGCGAATGGCGGCGATTGTCAGTTCGCTCTGCTGGCGGGGCAGGTCGTCGGCGACGCGCTGCAGCGCCAGACGGTCCCAGTGATCGCGCGGCTGCAGGTCACGGGCGGCAGCGCGCATGCGGTCGAGGCCAAGCTGGGCCCCGACCTGGTGCTGGACATAAAGAGCCGCGCCAAGCGGCCAGTGCGTCTGCTCGGCGATCTCGACCGTCTCGCGCGCGGAGGCCAGTGCGCGAACCAGCGCCACGTCGTGCGCGACATCGGCGGGCGCCCCCGCCGCACGGTATTGCTCTGCGCGGGCCTCGACGCGGCCGAGAACAAGGGGGGAAAGCGCCGAAGGAAGCAACGCGCGCACGTCGGCGATCGCATCATGCGAGCGGTCGACCGTGCGGGTGATCGAGCCGGTGCGCATGAGATCAGGGTCGGAGAGGAAGCCGCCGGCCAGCATGCGGAGGTTGGCCGAGGTTTCCACCATCATCAGCGTTTGCGCCTCGGCAGGCGCCTTGCCATCGAGTGCGCTGATCCGGTCGACCAGGTCGTCGATGTGGAAGGCGGAGAAGGCGGCCTCGAAGGCCTGGGCGACATGGCCGGCGTCGATGCCTTCAGCGTCGCGCTTCTGCACCGCGAAGGTCGGACCTGTGAGATTGACGATGCGGTTGGAGAGCATGGTGGCGATGATCTCGCGGCGCAGGCGGTGATGCTTGCGCGCCTCGGCATATTTCGCGAGTTCGTCGGGGAAATAGCGGATCAGCATTGGTTCGAAGGCCGGATCGTCCGGCGCCTTCGAGGCGACGATCGAGGAAAACAGATCGAGCTTGGCGTAGGCCATGATCACGGCCAGTTCCGGCCGCGTGAGGCCAAGCCCCAGCTCGCGCAGCTTCCGGAAGGACTCGGCGGAGGGCAGGCCTTCAACCGCGCGGTCCAGCCTGCCCTGGCTTTCCAGCGTCTCGATCAGGCGCTCGTGGCTGTCGAGATCGGCGGCGGCCGTCGCCTGCATCATGCTGAGCGCGCCGGTCTGGTCATAATTGTTCTGCAGGACAAGGTGACCGACCTCGTCCGTCATGCTGGCGAGCAGGGCGTTTCGATCCTCGGCCTTCAGCGCATGCCGGTTGATCGCCTCGGTGGTGAGGATCTTGATGTTGACCTCGTGGTCCGAGGAGTCGACGCCGGCAGAATTGTCGATGGCGTCCGTGTTGATGCGTCCACCAAGGCGAGCGAACTCGATCCGGCCAGCCTGCGTCATGCCGAGATTTGCGCCTTCGGCGATGACCCTGGCTTTCAGGTCCTTCGCATCCACGCGCAGCGCATCGTTCGATTTGTCGCCGACATCGGCATGGCTCTGGGTCGAGGCCTTGATGTAGGTGCCGATACCGCCGAACCAGAGGAGATCGACCTCTGCGCCAAGCAGCGCCTTCATCAGCGCATCAGGCGTGGCCGCGTCTTCTGTCAGGCCGGTGAGGGCCTTTACCTCCGGCGACAGCGGGATCGACTTGGCTGAGCGTTCGAACACGCCGCCGCCCCTGGAGATCAGCGCCTTGTCATAATCGGCCCAGGACGAGCGCGGCAGGTCGAACATGCGCTTGCGCTCCTGCCACGTCGCTTCGGGATCTGCCGGGTTGGGGTCGAGGAAGATGTGGCGATGGTCGAAGGCCGCCCGCAGCCGGATGCATGTCGACAGCAGCATGCCGTTACCGAACACATCGCCCGACATGTCGCCAATGCCGATGACGGAGAAGGGCTGGGTCTGCGTGTCGTGACCCATTTCGCGGAAGTGGCGCTTCACCGCCTCCCACGCGCCACGCGCGGTGATGCCCATCTTCTTGTGGTCGTAGCCGACCGAGCCGCCAGATGCGAACGCGTCGCCGAGCCAGAAACTGTAATCTGCCGAAAGTCCGTTCGCGATGTCGGAGAAGGTGGCCGTGCCCTTGTCGGCGGCGACGACAAGATAGGGGTCATCGCCATCCCACGCCACGACGCCCG